>JAIWOH010000210.1 GCA_020216985.1 Nitrospira sp. | reverse complement strand
CGGGTACCGGACGCCGTGTCAGGTCGAACAAGGGTACCTAGCCAGCCACAGCACTCAGTTCGTGGCCGCTTGACAAAAGGGGAGCAGTACAACGACCAGCACCCTGCACTTTTTAAGGAGACGCCACGAAGCAGTTCTTGCCGCGGGGCAAGAAAGATTTTCCCGGCTTACGATCCTCATTCACTCCACTCCATTGAAACTCCTCGAAAATTCGGCTCGTTGCGAGACGTTTCGCTTGGCACGAGGCTTGTAAAAGTTCATGTCCGAGGAAAGGAAACGATCCATGCCCTCGGGGGTGAACATGGTGGCTGCCGTCTTACCGGTCGCGGCGTCTTCTCATGACCAGTCGCCTGTCGGACTTGCTGAGATCAAGGCGTCGCCCCAACGTCGTTCGCCCGGTCCTTTTTCTTCCGCGTTGCGGTCCGTTCAACGGACTCACGGCGCTTCCAAATTCCATCAAAGAACGGAAGTGTCGGAGCCTCGTCGAGATAAGACAGGTGAGAGTCAGAAGCCGACGGTGCGACCGGGGGAGGAGCGACGGTCGAATGGGAATGATGGGAAGGTCCTGTCCCGGTCGGTCGGATCCACGGTCGATGCGCGTTGTGAGTCCGGCAAATCCAAAGGATCTGATGAGGAAACACCGGCCTCCGATGGGACCGGCATGCCTGTCACTTGCGATCATTCCGAGACGATGCTCCCTGATCAGCTCAATGTCTCGATCAAGGAGAAAACAGCGAACACGCAAGGGGAAGCCGTACTTTCATTCGGATCAGAAGAGGCGTCGGAAGTCCTCGATGCCGGACTCCCGTCCGGCCTGAAGAGCGACATGGCAATGGTCGGTCTTTCGACAGCCGCTTCTCCTGGATCTCCCGCCCAACCCTTGCCCGTAGCGAACGGGACGGAAGATCGCCGGCCGGGAGAGATCGGCATGGAAGGACCGGTCGCGCAGCCGAACGATTCCGACGTTGAAAGCGTCTCTCGGTTCAATCATCAAGCGAATCGTTCGACGACGTCCGAAGCGTCGTCGAACGATATGGTACGGACGAAGCCGGGTGAGTCGCCGTCATTGACGGAGAAGTCGGAAGATGGCTCCTTTCCGGAGCTGTTACGATCCCCGGCTGTCGTGACGAAAGGCGACGGCTCTTCCACGCAGGGGTATGACAAAGACGCCGGTCGGCTTCTCGATCGAACGACGCCGAGCCCGTCTCATCTCTCGGAGATACGGGATCACGACGAGGAGTTCGTGCTTACCGGTGAAATGCATCGCGCGGAACAGCCGACTGAATCAGGAGATCGGACATCGGATCTCGATCGATTCACACACGACGCCGATCGCCTTCAGGCGGAGATGGAGTCGATCCGGGAATCAAATGCGCCGTCCGATGGCGATCAGGAACTCATCGCCCATCGATTGGGAATGACGGTCTCAGGCGAGTCGGCGACTCAGTCGAACTCGGGGAATCCGGGAGATCTTCAACGCCAAGCCGATCCGACACCGAAGCGTTCGTCGATTCACGGTTCCGACGGCGACGGGCCGGGATCGGTCTTGTCACGCTCTGTGGCGTTCGAGGTTTCGCGTCCCGACCTCGGTCATGTCAACGTTCGCGTCGCCGTCAGAAACGACCTTGTTCACGCGCACTTGTTTTCGGATCGTCCCGACGTCGCCCAGTATCTGGCGGCCGGCCACGATCGTTTGCAATCGGCTTTGCAGGCCAACGGGTTGGAGATGGGGCAATTCCGCGTCGATGTCGATCGCCACGGGGCCGGCCGGTCGTTTCACCACGGCCCGTCTTACGATCAAGACCGAACGTGGCGAGAGAGACCGGCGCAGGACCGACAGTCGATGATGCCTGAATCGCGCCCGTACACGGGCACCCCCTATGCCGGCATGCTGAACGTGGTGGCATAACGTTGACGATCGCCGCAAAGGAGTAGAGAAAATTATGGCCATGATTACCGGCATCAGCGCGGCGGAGAGCGCCGCCGACGTGACTCGATCCACCGGGCCCAGAGAATTGGGACAAGATGATTTTCTAAAACTGCTCGTGACGCAACTGAAACATCAGGATCCTCTCAATCCGACGAACAACACCGAGTTTGTGGCGCAGTTGGCGCAGTTCAGCCAGCTTGAGCAAAGCATCAAGCAGGCGCAGTTGCTCCAGCGGAACTTGGATGCCCAGCAGGCGTCGCTCCAGTTTACGTTGGCGCCGCTCGTGGGACGGCGAATCGGCGTGGACATGCCGTTGGTCGAACAGGGGAACGGGCCGGCCATGATTCGCTATGCTTTGGAGAAAGACGCGGCCCGAGTGCGCATCGACATTACGGATCAGCAGGGACAAGTCCTTCGATCGATGGAGTACGCCAATCGGCCGTCCGGCCTCAATACGGTCGAGTGGGACGGCCGAAACAGAAACGGGGAAGCGGTGCCGGCGGGGGTCTATCGCTATCTGTTGTCCGCGTTTGACGTTCACGGCGATCCGGTGACCGCCCAAAGCCGAGCCGAGCTCACGGTGTCCGGGATTCGGATGGAAAACAAGACGGCCAAATTGGCCGTCGGCAATCTGAACATTGATCCATCGGAGGTTGTAGAACTCCGGTAGTCGTCCAGGCGTCGCACTGATGCAAGGAGGTCTGAACATATGGGAATCCTGTCGTCGCTGTTCACTGGTGTGAGCGGTCTCAACGCCAACGGCATGGCGCTGTCCGTCATCGGAAACAATATCGCCAATCTCAGCACCGTCGGATTTAAAGGGAGCAGAGCGACCTTCGCCGATCTGATCAGCTCCTCGATCACGGGAGGGGCGGGCGCAATCCAGACCGGTATCGGCGTGGCGCTCACGTCCGTGCAGGGCAATTTTTCGCAGGGGTCGCTCGCGTCCTCGTCGAACGTGCTTGACCTGGCCATTGACGGAAATGGGTTCTTTATACTGGAAGACGTCAACGGTGCGCGGTTCTACTCCCGCGCCGGCATCTTTCGGTTGGATCAGAACAACAACGTCGTCGATCCTGTCGGTTTTCGGCTGCAAGGGTTTCTTGCCGATGCGACCGGCACCATCACCGGGACGATGGGCGACATTTCTCTTCCCTCGACGACCGCGCCGCCCAGCGCCACCACGACCGCGTTCATCGCGGCCAACTTAAATTCCGCCAGCACGCCGACGGGAGTCAGAGGCAGTCTGGTAGGATCCGGTTCCTCCACCACGACCACGGCGGCCGGCAACAACAGTTTCAATATCAACCTGAACGGAGATGGTGCGCAAACGGTCACGGTGGCAAACGGGCTCACGGGTGCAGCCCTAGCGACAGCCATTCAGAATGCCGTGCGATCGCTGACCCCCAATGATCCCTACTTGGCCGCCGCCTATTCGGGCTTTACCGCGACGGTCAGCTCTACCGGAGTCTTTACTTTCACCTCCGGCATCACCGGAACGCCCAATAACTCGACGGCGGGAACCGGCAACGTCACGGTCACGGCCAACGGGGGCGATACGCTGGCGGCGAACTTGAATATGACGACTGGAACGCAAACAAGCGGAACGGATTTTCTGGTCTCCAATCCATCCGGGACCTCGGATTTCTCAACCTCCATGACGGTGTACGATTCGCTCGGGAATCCGCATCTGCTGACGACCTACTTCACGATGATCGGTGATAACACCTGGAACTACAACGTCGTCGCTTCGGTCAACGAAGTGGTGACCGCGAATTATCACACCAGCAACATCGACACCACGTTGGGTATCGTGCGGGTCGGCTCCGGCACCTTGACGTTCAACACCGACGGAACCCTCGACCGGGAAAGCCCCGTCATCCGCTACGATACCGGGACGGCTGCCGGAACGGCGGGGACATCCCCCGGCGAGTTGCAAGTCGATTTCACCGGCGCCACGCCGGATCAACAGATCGCGATGGATTTCGGAGCCAGCGTGACGACCGACGGCGGCACCGGCTTGGACGGAACCACGCAGTTCGGCTCGCCCTCGGCGTTGGTGCAATTGACGCAGGACGGGTTTTCGGCCGGCACGTTGCAGGCCTTTTCCGTCGATTCCAACGGCACGATCAGCGGGAGATTCTCCAATGGACAGTTGCGCCCGTTGGCGCAGGTGGCGCTGGCGCGGTTCCCCGACCCCATCGGTTTGATCCGGATGGGCAAGAACACCTTTGCGGAGTCCGGCACGTCCGGCCAACCGTTGATCGGCGTTCCGGAAAGCGCCGGGCTCGGACGAGTGTTGTCGAATTCGCTCGAACTGTCCAACGTCGATTTGGGCGAAAGCTTCATTGAGATGATCGCCGCGCAACGGGGATTCCAGGCCAATTCGAGGGTCATTACGACTTCCGACGAAATTCTGCAAGAGTTGGTCAATCTGAAACGGTAATCTTACGAGAGGGGGCGGAGTGTCGATACTCCACCCTCTCGTCGATCCGACTAGAAACGATCGCGCACGTCGGCCGTGCCGACAATAACATTGCTCCCGTCAGTTTTCTGACGGAGGCAAGGGTCTTCTTGACGCCGAACCACATCCTTCCCTCGCTCCGACCAAACAGCCGTTCACATTGATAGATGATGCAGCAACGTGCGGGTGCCCGAAGGCAGCGAAGGATTTCCGCTAATGGCATAGCCATTGCAGTTCCGGTGAGACACAGAAGTGGCGGAGGTTTGAGTAGGCGAGGAGGATGGTTATGGCCGATGCGGCGGCGACGGATGAAAAAGAAGCGGTGCGGATTTCAGCTCCCCCTATCCCGATCAAGCTCATCATGATCGTGGCGTTTGTTGCGCTTGTCACCGGCGTCGGAGGAGCGGTGTTGGCGGTCAAACTGTTGGGCGGTGCGGGCAAAGGAGCCGAGAGCGTCGGCGAGCACGCGGGTGAGGAAGACGGCAAGGGAAAAGATTCCGGCAAGCAGGGATCAGCCGCCGCGCCGGGAATCATGGTCGATCTGGACCCGTTCATCGTCAACCTGGCCGACGCGCCGGAGATCCGCTACCTCAAGATCGTTATTAAGCTGGAGGCCGACAACGAAACGGTGGCGAACGACCTCAAGGCCCGCGTTGCGCAAGTGCGCGACACGATTTTGGTGTTGCTCAGCAGCAAGGACGTCAACACCGTCAGAACGGCCCAAGGCAAATTTCAGTTGCGCGACGAAATCACCCAGCGCGTCAACGGATTGTTGGCGAGGCCGGGAGTCCGCGCGGCGTATTTCACCGAATTCGTCGTGCAATAAGTCGGCAGCATGGAAAAAGTTCTCTCCCAAGAGGAAATCGACGCTCTGCTCAAAGGCATGGCGTCGGGGGATGTGGATACGACGCCCAAAGTGGGGGCGCCGGATCAAGGGGGGGCCGCTCCCTACGATCTGCTGAATCAAGAGCGGATCGTCCGGGGGCGAATGCCGACGCTCGAAATGGTGAACGATCGCTTCGTCAGACGTCAGGCCGTTTCATGGACCGGGATGATGCGTGAGACGATCGATCTGCTCGTGGTGGGCACGCAGGTCATCAAGTTCGGCGAGTTTTTGAAGAAGATTCCCTTGCCCTCGTCCCTCAACGTTTTCCATATGCACCCGCTGCGGGGAAACGGCCTGTTCGTCATGGACGCGTTTTTGGTCTATCTGATCGTCGATTATTTTTTCGGCGGGAAGGGACAAACGCACGTGAAGCCGGAGGGGCGCGACTTTACGCCGGTTCAGTTGCGTATCGTCAGGAGACTGCTCGTTCACGCTCTGGGGGACCTCGAAAAATCCTGGCAGGCGGTGTTGCCGATCAAGGTGGAATACGTGCGGTCTGAAAGCAACCCTCAATTCGCCATGATCGTGACGGCGTCGGAGATCGTGGTCGTGGTGACGATTCAGGTGTTGATCGGGGACACCGCCAGGGATTTTTTTCTGGTGTATCCCTATTCGATGTTGGAGCCGATCAAAGAAAAGTTGTATTCCGGATTGGTGTCGGACCAAATCGAGCAGGATGGAGCCTGGACGGCTCGATTCCGCGAGAAACTGCAGGAGTGCCCTCTGTCCGTCACCGTGCGGTTGGGGACGACGACCGTCACGCTGCGCGACGTGCTGAACTTTGCGCCGGGCGACGTGATCCTGTTGGATCAACGGCCCGGCGATCCGCTGGATTGCTACGTCGAGGGGTTTCACAAATTCCAGGGCAGCCCCGGTGTCTACAAGGGCAATCATGCCTGCCGTATCACGAAAATGTTGAACTGATCGTCGGCGAGAGGAGTGTGAGGAATGGCTGATTCAGGAACGGTGCCGGAAGCGGGGGCGAAAAACGAGACGGCGGGGTCCGCCGCGCCTCAGCCGGCGTCATTTCCTCCCGTTCAGAACGTCGAAACGACGGGAACGCCAAAAAACATCGAGTTTCTGCTCGACATTCCCATGAACGTGTCGGTCTACGTCGGCTCGACGAAAATGGCCATTCGGGATCTGCTGCAATTGGCCCAAGGCTCGGTCATCGAACTGGACAAGCTGGCCGGAGAGCCGATGGATGTCATGGTGAACAACAAGCTGGTCGCCCGGGGCGAGGTGGTCGTCGTGAATGAAAAGTTCGGCATCCGCTTGACCGACGTGGTGAGCGCCGCCGAACGGGTTCAGCAACTGGGGTGAACACGAGAGGAGCGATCGTGATCGATTTCTGGGACAGTCTGCTCCGTACGTTGTCGGCCCTGACCGTCGTGTTGCTGCTGATGGCCGTGGCGGCGCTGGCCGCCAGGCGAATCGTCGGCGGCCGCCTGGGAAGCCCCGGGCGGCATGAATTGATCCGCGTCGTGGCCAGCGGGGCCGTCGCGCCGCGGAAGACGATCATGTTGGTGTCCGTGGCCGGGGAGTATCTCATCGTCGGAGCCACCGCGACGGATCTTGTTCCGCTGGGCCGCGTCAGCGACACGGAAAAAGTTCGGGAACTGCTCGTGTCGTCGGCGGAGAGGCAATCCGAACCGGTGATTCCCTCGTCGTCCTTCCCCGCATGGATGCGGCATCCATCGGTCGAATCCTTCTTCCGTCGCGCGGAGAATCATGGCGATCGATAAAACCACGGGCCGGTCGACGCGCTTGGCGTTCATCGGATCGGCGGTGTCGGCGGTGGCCTTGGCCTTCGGACCGATGGCTGAGGTCTTGGCCGGCGGGCCCTCGATCAGCATCGATCTTGGCTCGGACGGGCCCAAACAAACCGCCGCCGTCATACAAATTCTCGTTCTTCTGACGGTGCTCTCCCTGGCGCCGGCGTTGTTCATCATGGTCACCTCGTTTACGCGGATTGTGATCGTCCTGTCGTTTCTTCGGCAGGCCCTCGGGACTCAGGCGGTTCCCCCGAACCAAGTGCTGTTGTCGCTTGCGCTCTTCTTGACGATGTTCGTCATGGCGCCCGTAGGACAGGCGGTCTATACCGATGCGCTTCAGCCGCTCATGGCCGAACGGATTTCCTACGAGGAGGCGTGGAAGAAGGGAATCGAGCCCGTGCGGGGGTTCATGCTGCGTCAAGTCAGAGAACGAGACCTTGAACTGTTCATCGACCTCGGCCGGTTGCCGAAGCCGGAGAAGGTCGAAGACGTCCCGACTCACGTCATCATTCCCGCCTTCATCTTGAGCGAACTGCGCGTGGCGTTTCAGATCGGCTTTCTCATTTACATTCCTTTTTTGATCGTCGATATGGTGGTCGCCAGCGTGTTGATGTCGATGGGAATGATGCTGCTCCCGCCCGTGGTGATTTCCCTGCCGTTCAAATTGGTGCTGTTCGTTCTGGCCGACGGTTGGTACTTGGTCGTGGGGTCGATGGTCAGGAGTTTTCAATGACGCATTTCGTTGTGGACCGCGCGGAGCCGAACGCGAAGGCATGGCTTGTGCGACGCTCGATCCATGGGATCCGCCGGTGATGCGAGGGGCGGACGTGAAAGACAAGGAGGCGATCCTGTGACGCCGGAAATGGTGACCGAATTGGGGCGGCAGGCGTTGGAGACGACGTTGCTCGTGGCGACGCCGATTCTGGGCTTGAGTCTTGTGATCGGGTTGGCCGTGAGCGCGTTTCAAGCCATGACCCAGTTGAACGAAGCCACGCTCACCTTCGTTCCGAAAATCTTGGCGCTGTTCGGGGCGCTGTTGGTGTTTTTCCCGTGGATGCTGAACGTGCTGACGACCTTCACCGCGAATCTGTTTGCCGCTATCCCGCAGTACGTGCATTAAGGCGGCCATGGCGTTGACGCAGACCATTCAGATTTTGCTGCCGGAGTTCCAATCGTTTTTGGCGCTGGTCGTGCGGGTCGGCGGATTGCTCGCCGCGCTGCCGGTTCTGAGCGGGCAAGCCGTTCCGATCAAAGTCAAGGTGTTGCTGGTCCTGGCGTTGGGCGCGGTGCTGGCGCCGGTCGTTCACCTTCCCGTCGTTCCGTTCGATCCCGTCGCCCTGGCGGCCGGTCTCGCCGGCGAACTGGCGATCGGCTTGACGATCGGCCTGGCGGTGCGGCTGTTTTTCGGCGCGCTTGAACTCGCCGGCGACGTCGTGGGGATGCAGATGGGGTTCGGCGTGGTGCAACTCCTGGATCCGGCCACGTCGCATCAGGTTCCGCTCATGGGACGGTTTTTCACCCTGCTGGCGTCGCTGGTGTTCCTCTCGCTCAACGCCCACGTGTTGGTCGTCTCGACCATCGTCGCCAGTTATGAGGCGATTCCGGCCTTCGGAGCGGCTCCTCCGACCGGATTGGGTGAGGAGATCGTGCGGCTCTCCCAGGAGATGTTCGCGCTCGGTTTGAAACTGGCCGCGCCGGTGCTGGTGACGATTCTCGTGACTAACGTCTTGCTGGCGATTTTAGGGCGGGCGGTCGCCCAGATTAACGTCTTCGTACTCAGCTTTTCCGTGACCATCGCGGGCGGGTTGGCGATCTTGGCGCTTGCGATGCCGTTCATCGTGGCGTTGCTGGGCCGAGAAATCGAACGGCTGCAATTTTCGATCAAAGGGCTTTTGAGTCTGTTGGGTCATGGCTGAGGATCGAAGCAATAAAACCGAACGCGCCACCCCGAAACGCAAAGAGGAGGCGCGCCGAAAGGGGCAGGTGGCCCTCAGTCGGGATCTGTCCACTGCCGCCGTCCTGCTGGGCGGCATCGGGTTGCTGGCTGCGACGTTGCCGGCCGGTCTTCAGACGATGATCGATGTGATCAGGGAGGGGCTGGCCCTGTCGTTTCCGGAGACCTTTCGGGATGGATTGACGATCGAGCAGGTCCATGCGCGTGTGATTCGCGCCGGATGGGAAGTACTCGGAGTGACGCTGCCGATTCTCGGAGGACTTTTGTTGATCGGGGGGGGCGCGACGATCCTCCAAACGGGATTCTTGTTTCGGCCGGAGGCGCTCCAGTTGGATCCCGATCGCGTCAATCCGCTTAAGGGGTTGTCCCGCCTGTTTTCCCTGCGCTCCCTGGTGGAACTGCTGAAAGGACTGTTCAAAATCGCGATTGTGACGGGCGTCGGGTTCGTCGCCGTGCGGGCGGATCTGGGCCTGGTGCCGGGATTGACCGAACTCGACTTCGGCACGTCCCTGCACGTGACGGGATGGCTGTTGCTCAAGGCGGCGTTGGCGGTCGGCGGCGCGATCGGAGTCCTCGCCGGATTGGATTATCTCTATCAGCGGTATGAATGGGAACGCAGCCTGCGCATGTCGAAAGAAGAGGTCAAGGAAGAACACAAGTCGACGGAAGGAGATCCGCTGATCAAGAGCCGGGTCCGGACCGCGCAGCGAGAGCTGCTTAAGAAGCGGATGATGGCGGCGGTCAAAACCGCCGACGTCGTCGTGACGAACCCGACGCATCTTGCCGTGGCGCTCAAGTACGACGCCTCCAAGATGGCCGCGCCATGCGTGGTGGCGAAAGGCGCCGGCGAGGTCGCCGAGCGCATTCGCGAAATGGCCCGGCACCATGGTGTGCCGGTCGTCGAGCACAAGTTCGTCGCCAGGACGCTGTTCGCGCTCGTGGACGTCGGAAAGGAGATCCCGTCGGATCTGTATCGGGCCGTCGCCGAAATCCTCGCGTTCGTCTATCGCGCCCGCGGCATGACGGCGGGCGACGCGGGCGGGCTTCGGGGACAAGCGTAACGGCGAGGGACGATAAACCGATCGACGGTCATCCGTCGCAACGATCATGTCGACCAAAGTGGAACCGATTCAGCGCGCGTCGTTCGTCAAACATCCCGATGTCCTCATCTCCGTGGGGGTTGTGGCCATTTTGATGGTCATGCTGCTTCCCCTCCCCCGATTTCTGCTCGATCTGCTGCTGAGTTTCAACATCACGTTGTCCGTCATCATTCTGCTGGTCGGCCTGCAAGTGCGGCGTCCTATCGAGTTTTCGGTGTTCCCGTCCATCCTGCTGATGATCACGCTCTTGCGGTTGTCGCTGAACATCGCCTCGACCCGCTTGATTCTTCTCCACGGCAACGAAGGCGTCGGCGCGGCGGGCGAGGTCATCAGGGCGTTCGGCAGTTTCGTGGTCGGCGGCAATTACACGGTGGGGTTGGTGGTGTTCTGCATTCTCGTCGTCATCAACTTCGTGGTGGTGACCAAGGGCGCCGGGCGCGTGGCAGAAGTCGCCGCGCGGTTCACGTTGGATGCGATGCCGGGCAAGCAGATGAGCATCGACGCCGATCTGAACGCCGGTTTGATCAACGAAGCCGAGGCTCGGCGGCGGCGTCGAGAAATCGCCGAGGAGGCCGATTTCTATGGAGCGATGGACGGTGCCAGCAAGTTCGTGCGAGGCGACGCCATCGCCGCCGTGGTCATCATCCTCGTCAACATCGTCGGCGGGCTGGCCATCGGCATTCTTCAGAAAGGGATGAGTCCCGCGCTCGCCGCGCAGACCTACACCTTGCTGACCGTGGGGGAAGGGTTGGTCGCGCAGATACCGGCGTTGATCGTCTCGACGGCAGCCGGCATCGTCGTCACCCGCGCCGCCGCCGAGACGGATCTCAGCGGCGAGATCACCCGACAGTTGTTGACCTCGCCCAAGGCGGTCGGCACCGCCGCCGGGATTCTGCTCGCGTTGGGCATGGTTCCCGGCTTGCCGCACCTGGCGTTTTTGGGGCTGGGGGGGCTTGCCGGTTGGATGGCCTATCGCTTGCGTGAGGAGGAGCGAAGTTCCGAAGCGGTTGCGTCGGCTCCTGCCGCTCCTAAAGCCGACGACAGCGTGACGCGCGTCGCGCCCCTTGAGTTGATGGAGCTGCAGGTGGGATACGGTCTGATCGGGCTGGTGGAAGGAGCGCAAGGGAGCGCGCTGCTGGACCGGATCAAGGGCTTGCGGAGACAAATTGCCGAATCCATGGGATTCGTGGTGCCGCCGATTCATATCCGAGACAATCTTCAACTGCGGCCGAACGAGTACGTCGTCATTTTGAAGGGCGTGGAAGTGGCGAAAGCCGACGTGCTGCCCGGCCATCTGTTGGCGATCGATCCGGGCACGGGCCAGCGAGGTCTGGTGCAGGGAATTCCGACCAAAGAGCCGGCGTTCGGTCTTCCGGCCCTCTGGGTCGCCGAAGACGCGCGGGAACAGGCGCAACTGGCCGGCTACACCGTCGTTGACGCAAGCTCCGCGATCACTACCCATTTGTCCGAAATCATCAAACGGCACGGCCATGAGTTGCTCGGGCGACAGGAGGTGCAGGCGCTGCTGGACGAAGTCGGGAAAACGAATCCGAAATTGGTGGAGGAGCTGATTCCGACATTGTTGCCCCTGGGGACGGTCGTCCGGATCCTGGGCAATTTGCTCAAGGAAGGCGTTCCGATTCGCGATCTGCGGTCCATCCTCGAAGCGGTCTCCGATCATGCCGGATCGATCAAGGATGCGGACGTGCTTACCGAGTTCGCCCGCCAGGCGCTGGCTCGGACGATTACCAAACAGTTTCAAGCGCAGGACGGCACGCTTCAGGTCATCACGTTGGATCCGTTGTTGGATCGGTCGTTGGCCGAGCAGGCCGCCGGTCTTCCACAGGGAGCGGCTCTTTCGCTCGATCCGGCGCTGTCGCACAAGTTGCTGAACAGCCTGAAGCAGGCCGCCGAACGGGTCGCTTCCCGCGGTCATCAGCCGGTCGTGCTGTGTTCGCAGGCCGTGCGGCGGCATCTGCGCCGCCTGACCGATCGTGTGCTCCACGCGGTGCCGATTATCGGTTTCAATGAGATCGACGCCTTGGCGCGCCTGCAGTCGCTCGATACGGTTCGGATCGACGCCGAACTCGCTCAGTCGTCGTGAGGGAGCCGATGAAGGTCAAAACGTTTCACGCTCTCAGCATGCAGGATGCCTTGCGCGCGATCAAAGAGGAATTGGGGCCGGATGCGATCATCCTTTCTTCGAAGGAGGTGCGCGAGGGCGACAGGCCGTTGCGGGTGTTCGATCGCCCGGTGTTGGAGGTCATGGCCGCGTGCGAGGAACCGGCTCCGGTGACGGCTTCCGGGCGTCGCCAAGACGATCTGGCGGCCGGCTGCCGCTCGATGCCCGCTGCGGAGACTCCGTCGTCTTCCGTCGTTCCAGGTTTTCGCGCGACGCTTGAATCCTTGCTGGAACCGTCCGGCGCGCTTCGCGAATCGTCCGACAGACAGCCGTCCGGCTCTCCGGCGCAACCGCCATGCGCGGAGTCGCGTCGGGTTCGTCTTCGGCGGCTTCACGATGAATTATGCGAACTGAGCCGCCGGTTGGGGGAGTCATTGCCGCCTGAAACCCAATCGGTGAAAGAGGAAACGCCGACGGTCCTGGGCGCGCTGTGTCGATCGTTCGTCCGACAGGGCATGCATCCCGCATCGGCGGAAACGCTGGGTAACGATCTGCGGCGGCGATTGGGGCGGGACGGCGCCGGTGATGAAGATCTGATGATTCAAGTCCTCGGTCAAGAAATCGGCCGTCGCATCGTCGTCGGGAGGGACCTTCTCGGCGAAACGAGCGGTCGGGTCGTTCGTTTGATCCTCGGGCCCAGTGGGGCCGGCAAAACATCGATCGTGACGAAACTCGCGGCCCATTGCCGTCTTGAACGGCGTCGATCCGTCGCCGTCGTGACCTTCGACGCCTATCGTGAGGTCTCGATGGAGCAGTTGCGGCGGTACGCGCGGGCGCTCGGCGTTCCGTTCGCGTCGGCGCGGTCGCCCCGGCAGCTTCGCGACGGGTTGCGCCGTCACGCGAGGGCCGATCTGGTTCTGGTCGATATGCCGGGCGTCCGACCGGATGATGTGTCGTCGGCTCTGGAGCTGCAGCAGATGCTCGGCGAGGACGCCGACGTCGCCACGCACCTGACGCTGCCGGCCTGCGCACGGGCGGGAGAGCTGCGCGGCATCATTGATCGAGTCGGCGTGTTGCCCTCGCTGCACATCGTCTTTACGAAGTTGGACGAAACGGCGTCGTTCGGAACCGTCTATGACGTGGCACAGCAAACGGGATTGCCGCTGTCCTATTGGGGGGTCGGCCAACGAGTGCCCGAAGACATCGAGCCGGCGTCGCCGGACCGTTTGGCCGAGTTTTTGATCGCGCAACGGTACGTCGCCTTCCGCCGCTCCTCCCGTCCGCTGTTGAACGGGGCGAGGGCGGCTCATGAGCTGACGTCCGCCGGGTCTGTCTCAAACGCCAACACGTGGCAGGAGGAATCACTATGCAGAAGAACATGAGCGGCGTCGACGCCTTGGCGCCGGCCGGGGATCTGTTCGCCGTGCGCACGAGGGTCGTCGCCGTCTCCAGCGGGAAAGGCGGCGTGGGCAAAACGAACGTGGTGGCCAACTGGGCGGTCGCGCTGGGCCGATCCGGCAAACGGGTGCTGGTGCTGGACGCCGATCTGGGCCTGGGCAATCTGGACGTTTTGTTGGGTCTTGTGCCACGTCACACGATCGAACACGTGTTGTCCGGCGTTTGCACGCTAAAGGAGATTTGCCTGGAGGGCCCGGCCGGCATTCAGGTGCTTCCCGCCAGCTCCGGGGTTCCTCACCTGACTTCCTTGACGGAGTCCCAGCAACTGGTGATTCAAGAGCAACTGGAGGAGCTTGCGGCCGGTATGGACGTGCTCCTGATCGACACCGGAGCCGGCATTTCGCCCAACGTCACGTTCTTTGCGTCGGCGGCCCACGAGATCGTGATCGTCGTCACTTCCGAGCCGACCTCGCTGACGGACGCCTACGCTTTGATCAAAGTGCTGACGCGCCGTTATCGGGAACGCCGTTTCAAGGTGCTCGTCAATCAAGCGAGGGGACCGCGGGAGGCGGCGGAGGTCTTCCGCAGATTAGACACGGCGGTGGATCGCTTTCTTCAGGTCGCCGTCGAGCCCATCGGCTATGTGCCGCACGACGATTACGTGACGCTCGCGGTCATGCGCCAAAAAGCGGTAGCGGACCTGTTTCCGGATTCACCGGCCGCGCAAGCCTTTGCGAGATTGGCCGGGCAAGTCATGCAATGGCCCCTTCCCGATCTCCCCAAAAGCTCCGTTCAGCTCCTCTGGCGAAGGATGATTCACCTCGGTTGAGAACCGGATAACGTCGGGAGGATGCGGAGGAACGAGCGGACATGAGCAAAACTGGTTCTATCAAGGCGAAACGATCATCTGCGGCCGAGGAGACGGGGCGAGAGCGAATTATTCGGGAATTCGCCCACGTCATTCACGCCATGGCTCATCGGCTGTCGTTTCGGCTGCCCGCGTATCTGGACGCCGAAGACTTGATTTCGGTCGGCACGATCGGCCTCATGGACGCGATGGAAAAATATGATCCGACGCGGGAAGCCAAATTCAAGACGTACGCCGAGTTTCGAATCCGCGGGGCGATGTTGGACGAGATCCGTTCCATGGATTGGATTCCCCGCTCGGTGCACGAACGTGTCGCGCTGCTGCAACGAACGCACGTTGAGTTGATGCATCGCCTGGGTCGGCCGCCGCTCGATGAAGAAGTCGCGGCCGAACTGAAGCTGTCGCCGGAAGAGCTCGACGACTTTTTGGCCAAGGCCAAAGGCGCGGTGATGGTCAGCCTCGAGGATCTCAATCTGCACGACGTCGACGGACAAAAGGCCGTGGCGGTGCTGGCCGACACGCAAAATCCCGACCCCCTCGCGGCGCTGGTCAACGAGCGGGAACGGGAATCCGTGGGCGACGCGATTCAGAATCTCCCCGAAAAGGAACGGCTGGTCTTGACGCTTTACTACTTCGAAGAGCTCACCATGAAGGAAATCGGGGAGTTGCTCAAAGTGACGGAATCACGCGTTTGCCAAATTCACGCCAAGGCCATCCTCCGATTGAAAGCGCAACTGGGCGCATCGCGATAAACTCGAGCGAGGGAATATTTTTCCTCCGGCATCGGCAAAGGTCGCCTTGTTCGGATCGTGCAGGAAGCACCGTTCGCCGGCGCCTCGTGCTTGCGGGCGACACCGCTTCAAGATGTCTCAATAAAATCAGATTGTTCGATAGCGCCCCGACAAACAACGGCGATCGGATCGGTCGACCGATCTTGGCACACGGGTTGCTGAACGAAGAAGGCAAGGAAAGAAGAAGGAGAAGACACGGCACATGA
>JAIWOH010000209.1 GCA_020216985.1 Nitrospira sp. | reverse complement strand
ATCGCGGCATCTATCCCATCCTGTCCGGAGCATTGGCGCATGAACGTCGGATGCAGGTCTTCGCCAACAACATGGCCAACGTGAACACGGCCGGTTTCAAGCAGGATCAACAGGCCTTCAAGGCCCTTCTTCCTCCACGCCGGATGATTGTTCCGGCGAGCGGAGGGTATGGGCTGCTCTCGCACGTCATGGCGCGTCCGATGGGTGTGCCTGAACGGGCGTACGCGGCGCCCGATCGCGTGACGACGACGTTCGAACCCGGTCGGATCAAGCTGACCGGCAATCCGTTGGATATGGCGATACAGGGAGAAGGGTTTTTCGAGGTCCAGACTCCTCACGGCCTTCGCTATACCCGCAACGGCATGTTTTCGCTCGACGGCCAGCGCCGGTTGGTCACGAATCTCGGGTATCCGGTCATGGGGACGGCCGGTGAAATCAAAATCCCGGTCGGAAAGTTGGAGATCACGTCGCAAGGCGCCGTCAAGGTGGATGAGAAACCCATCGCCACGATCAAGCTCGTGGAGTTTCCTCCGGACGAGATGCCGCAGAAGGTTTCGGAAGGTCTGTTCGCTTCGGACAAGGGTCGGCCGGCCAAACGTTCGACGATTGAAGTGGGGCATATCGAGGAGTCCAACGTCAACGTGATCGGGGAAATGGTCAAACTGATGAGCGGCATGCGTGGATACGAGTCGGCCCAAAAGCTGATTCAGACGCTTGACCGGATGGCGGAAACGGCGATTCAGGAAGTCGGACGGGTCGGGTGATCGCGCGAAGCGTCTCGTGACGAGCGGGGCGGCGTCGGCGGAACGGCGCTCGCGGGCGGTGAGAAAAGAGGAGGAACGACATGATTCGGGCCATGTGGACGGCGGCGACCGGCATGACGGCTCAGCAGATCAACGTCGATACGATTGCGCACAATCTTGCCAACGTCAACACGAACTCGTTCAAGCGCAGCCGAGCCGAGTTCGCCGATTTGCTGTATCAGATCCAACGCCTTCCCGGTACGAACGCGTCGAACGTCGGGGTCTTTCCCGTGGGAATCCAGGTCGGCGCGGGCGTTCGACCGACCACGGTCGCCAAGGAATGGCTTCAGGGGAACATGCGTCAAACCAACAACGAGCTCGATCTCGCGATCGACGGGCCGGGGTTCTTTCAAGTGTCCCGCCCGGACGGCACGATCATGTACACGCGCAACGGCTCGTTCAAGCGCGACAACGTCGGCAACCTCGTGACCGGCGACGGCGATCTGCTGAATCCCGTGATCACGATCCCGTCCGGCGCGCTCAAGGTCGATATCGGACAAGACGGCACGGTGTCGGTCTTGCTCCCCGGCGTGACGCAGGCGTCGCAAGTCGGTCAAATCCAAATCACGCGCTTCGATAATCCGTCCGGTTTGGTGGCGATGGGCAACAACCTCTTCATCGACAGTTTTGCGTCCGGGCCCCCGATCCAAGGCACCGGAGGGTTTTCCACCGGATTCGGCACGATTCAACAGGGATTCCTTGAAAGTTCGAACGTCAATTTGGCGGAAGAAATGGTCAACATGATCATCGCCCAGCGGAGCTACGAGATCAATTCAAAGACCATTCAAGCGTCCGATGAGATGATGGCCATTGCCAACAATCTACGGCGATAGGGAGGTGCCATGAGCCGACCGTCGGTGTTTCTCGTGTTTCTTTTGATCGGCTCCATCGCGTGGGTCGATGTTTTCGCGTCAGCCGAGATCCTGTCCGAGTCCGGACGGACTGTCGTCGGCGACCCTGGAGCGGGCTCCCGATCGACCGGAAGCCGATCGGCCCAGTGGGTCGTGACTCCGGAGGCGATCGGAAAAGTCATTCAATCGTACTTGGAAAAAGAGTGGGCGCGGACAGTCAAAGAGGTGCAGGTCACGGTGCTGGAGCCTTCCGATCCCGTCGGTGTGCCGTCTGGAAACGTCGAGTGGCGCGTAGTTCCGGTTCGACCGGAGGATCGGCTGGGGCGACGTCATTTTCAGGTGGGCGTCAGGGTGAACGGGAAAGTCTGGAAAACCGTCGACGTCGCGGCGGACGTGGCCGCGCTGATCGACGCGGTCGCGCTCAATCGATTCGTCAAGCCGGAGGAGATCATCGACGAGGCGGATCTCAAGAGCGTTCGAGTGCGCCTGTCGCAGCTCGCTCATCCTTTTCTCGTCGATTCGGACCAGGTGGTTGGGAAGAGCGCGGCTCGGCCTCTTCCCGCCGATACTCCGTTGCGCGCGGCCTTTTTGAAAGCCCCTGTCGTGATCAAAAAGGGTGACCGGGTGCTCATCGAAGCCAAGCGAGGCGGCTTGTCGGTTCACGCCTACGGGGTGACGAAGTCGAGCGGTTACGTCGGGCAAACCATCATGGTGGCGAATGCGGAGTCCGGCAGGGAATTGAGGGCGAAGGTCGTCGCGCCGGGCCTCGTTCAGGTCGAGTTCTAAGACGGCCGCCGCGTCGGCGAAGCGGGGCGTGTCGTTTCGGCCGGCTCAAGGGATGCGAGAGGTGAACGCACGTTCGTTGGAGAAGGGATTGTGACAGTGGATGGAAGTTGCCGGATTCACCGGATCGGCGGGATCAACGGGATCGGCCGGATTGGATGGCCGGCCTCAATGGTGCTCGGAGTGGTGCTGTTAAGCGGATGCGCTTCCCAGCCGAGCGCGTCAAGCAAGGTCACTGTTCCGCCTTTGCCCCCTCCCAAAACGGCAGGCTCCCTCTGGCAGGAAGAAAATGGGCGGGCCTATCTCTACGAAGATCTTCGAGCCATGCGGGTCGGCGACATCCTGACGGTCAGGATCGACGAGAAACACAAGGGGTCGAAGTCGGCCGACACGGCCGCGCAGCGGGAATCCACGGTGCAAAACAGTTTGGTCGGAAGCGGAATGGGGTACCTCGGTCTGCCGGGCATCAGGGTCAGCGATGAAACCCGCCGTGGATTCGGCATCGACGCCTCGGCGAACAGCAAGTTCGGCGGCAAGGGCGCAACCAGCCGAACGGGGACCTTGACCGGCACCATTTCCGCCATCGTCACCGAGGTCTTGCCGAACGGCGATCTTCGCATCGAGGGCCGTCGGGAGGTGACCGTGAACAGCGAAAAGCAATTGATGACGCTTTCTGGGGTGGTGCGGCGCGTGGATGTCGATACGAAAAACACGGTGCTGTCGTCGGCCATTGCCGACGCCAAGATCGAGTATGCGGGACTCGGCGTGTTGGACGACGTGCAACGGCCCGGTTGGTTCGTCAGGGTGTTGGACTGGATTTATCCGTTTTAGTTCGGTGCGTTCAGGAGCGAACAAAGGAATCGCCATGCACAAATCCCGCTACGCCGTTTCATCGTCCAAATGGCTCAAGCCGAAACCGCTCAACGTCTCGTCTCTGCGCATGATGGTCTTGAGCGGGGTCGTGCGTCGCGCGGACCGCAACCCTCCGCTGTTGCCACGGCGAGGGATCGAGGCGCCGGCGGATCGCGTGCCCGCTCCTTTGACGCCGGAACCGGTGGCGGAAAAAGGGTGGCTCTCACGCATTTGGATCCGCCGCAAACAAACTCAGTCGGCCGCTCGTTCGCGGGCACGCGAGGGACACGGAGGGGGGGCGGCGGCGAGATTGCGCGCCGTCCTTTGGCCGGCGCTGATCGGCTTGCTCGCGTGGCCCGGCTCGGCCGACGCGGTGCGGATCAAAGACATCGGCGCCATCGAGGGCGTCCGGGACAATCAATTGATCGGCTACGGTCTGGTGGTGGGGTTGGACCGCACCGGCGATCAGGTGATCGGCGGGCAGTTCACCATCCAGGCAATGATGTCCATGTTGAACAAAATGGGCGTCAACTTGGTCATCGATCCGATTCAACTGTTGACGAGGAACATCGCCTCGGTGATGGTGACCGCGAAACTGCCGCCGTTTTCGAAGCCCGGCATGACGCTTGACGCCGTTGTATCCTCCATGGCGAACGCGAAAAGTCTGCAGGGCGGCACTTTGTTGCTCACTCCGCTGAAAGCGGCCAATCAGCAGGTCTATGCCGTGGCGCAAGGCCCGGTATCGATCGGAGGATTTCTCGGGGGGAGCGGCGGAGCCGGCGGGGCGACGGTGGTCAAAAACCATCAAGTCACCGGCATTGTCCCGGGCGGCGCCATCATCGAAAAGGAAGTGCTCGTCGATATCGACTCATGGGAGACCGTGTCCGTGTTGCTTCGACAGCCGGATTTCACCACGGCGACCCGCGTGGCCGAGGCGATCGGCGGCGCGTTCGGCAAGGGAAGCGCCGTGGCCGTCAATGCCGGGCAGGTCAAAGCCGCGATCCCGACGGAGTTCCATGGACGTGTCGTGGAATACATCGCCTCGATCGAGGGATTGGACGTTTCCGTCGACGCCGTGGCGAAAGTGGTCGTCAATGAACGAACCGGGACGGTGGTACTCGGCGAGCACGTCCGAATTTCGACCTGTGCCATTTCGCACGGAAACCTGACGATTTCCGTCAAGAACACGTTGAACGTTTCTCAACCGCCCGCGCCGATGATCGGCTCCACCGGCGGACAAACGGTCGTGACTCCGGACGTTCAAACCGAAGTGAAGGAACAGGAGTCTCGGCTGATGGTCGTGGATGAAACGGTGACGCTCGGAGATGTAGTCCGCGCGCTCAACGCGGTGGGGGTCACTCCGCGTGACCTGGTGGCCATTTTGTCGGCCTTGCAATCGGCCGGATCGCTGCAGGCGAGACTGGAGATTATGTAAGAACAAAGAGAGAAAGGAAACGTGAGTCATGGTGAATCTGTCGAATCCCCCAGCCGGAGCGGTTTTCTCGTCATGGCCGTCGTTTTCTGAAGCGGTACCACACGGTGGAATCGCAATCTCATGGGACCGGGGTCTAATGGATCGAACCGTACCGGGTCATCGGACTGACGTCCCCTATCAAGGAGAAGAGGCCCGCCGACAACTGGTCGAAGCCGGTCGGGAATTTGAAGCGTACTTCATCTCGTATTTGTTGAAGGTGATGAGGGAAACCATTCCTCAAGGAGCCCTCGTGGACAAACAAGGCGCCTACTTTCACTTCCTATCCGATCAGGAAATCGGGAGGCGGGCTGCAGAATCGGGCGGCATCGGGATTCATCGCATGTTTCTGGCGTATGCCGAGCAGCAGAAGTCGTAAGACTTTGAAAAATCCTCAAGTTTTTTTCGCGAGTACCGATAAGAGATCGACAAGGAGCGAAAAGAACGCGACGCTCTTGCAGAAGGTATAAGAGAGGAAGGAGTCGGCGTATGCACATATCGGGAAACGGGAAAGCGGATCATCTGGCCAGGTTGTTGCTGGGCGTACAGGACCTTGACGGCGCCGGCGCCAAGTCTCAACCGGTCGCCAGAGAGGCTGCGGGGGATCAGGTCCACATCTCCGAGCGGGCCAAGGAATTGCAACGCATGCTGGCCTTGATCGATCAGCCCGATCCCGCTCGGGTGGAGCGCATCAATCGAATCAAGCAGGAGATCGACAACGGGACCTACGATGTGAGTGGCAGGATGGTCGGCGACGCATTGATCCGACACGTCCTCACCGATGCCGTCGTCTAATTCCACCCAGGTGTCGGACAGGCGGCATGCGGAGGCGGCCCGACGTTTTCGCCCTGGCGGCCTGTCGGAAAGAGCATGGATGAACGTATCGTCTCATATACCGACGCTGGCCGATCTTTCCCGGCTTCTCGGTCAAGAGGAAGACGCCTGCCGGGCGCTGCTGAAAATCCTTGAAGACGAACGCCAGGCCGTTCGGAGCCTTGCCATCGAGAAATTGCACTCGATTAACGGCGAACGGCTGGCTCTGCTGGAGTCTCTTCAACGGCTCGCCCGAGAGGCCGATGAGTCGTTGCGAGGCCTCGCGGCGGAGCGGGGATTCCCTCAACCGACGTCATGGCAGGTTGTGCTGGATCGGCTGATGCCGGAGGAAGCGGGAGGGCTTCGCGCACGGCACCGCTCTTTGATCGAAGCTGCGGAATCGGTCCGCGAGGGGTTGAGAAGAAACGGTACTCTCGTCGATGCGATTCGAACGGTGATCGATCAGGCGCTGTCGGCCGGAAGCGCCGTCGCCCAGGAACGGCAGGGATATGGGAGTGACGGGAGACGGACATCGATGTCGGCCAATGGATTTCTGTATCAGCGAGGGTGACCGGGGGCGACCATGACCGGCGGGATCGGTTCTTTATTTGAGATAGCCAAAAGCGCGCTAGCGACGTCCCAACTGGCCTTGACAGTGACGGGGCACAACGTGGCCAACGTCAATACGTCCGGTTATTCGAGGCAAACGGTCGTCTTGTCCGAACGCGCTCCGGTCAACGGTCGGCCTGGCATGGTAGGCACCGGCGTGTACGCCGCTTCCATCCGCCGTTCCGTCGATCACTTCGTCGAAGCGCAGGTGACGCTGTCGCGGCAGAATATGGGCAGGCTGTCGATTGCCAAGGACACCTTGTCCCGTCTTGAGAACATCTTCGGAGACGGCGTCAGTCACGGCGTCGCGGGCGGCTTGACGGAATTCTTTCGAGCGATTCAGGACGTGTCCACCAATCCGGGGGAACTGGCGGCGCGATCGGCCTTGCTCGCCAAAGCCGCGCAGCTTGCATCGAGCCTCAATCAGGCCGCGTCGGACCTTGCCGAGACCCGGCAATCGATCGATTTTCAAGTCAGGCAAACCGTCGTAGAGATCAACGGACTGTCCGACCGCATTGCCGAGTTGAACGGCAAGATCGTGAACGCCGAGCTCATAGGACAAAACGCCAACGATTTGCGGGATCAGCGGCAACAGGCCGTCAACGAATTGGCCGAGAAAATCGATCTCACGACGCTGGAACACGCCACGGGGGCGATATCGGTGTACGTCGCCCGCGGCCAGGTGCTGGTCGACGGCGAGGCTGTGCGGGAATTGACTACCGTCGAAGAGCCTGGAAGCGAGGGACTCGTGTCCGTCGGCTATGCCATGGGGGGGACCAGGGCGCTGAGCATCAACGATCTGATCTCCAACGGTCGGTTGCGGGGGCTGCTGGATCTTCGCGACGTTACGATCGTCGACTTGCAGCGGACATTCGATCAGCTCGCCGCGACGCTGGCGAACGCCGTCAACCAAATCCATCGCCGCGGGTTCGGGCTGAACGGAACCACGGGGCTGGATATGTTCGGCAATCCGACCGTTTCGACCGAGGCGGCCGCCGCCAATCAAGGAACCGCCTTGGCTCAGACCGGGACGGTGACGGCGCACAGTCTCTTGACGTTTCATGACTATGAGATTCGGTTTTCGTCGCCCACGGCCTATTCGATCATCGATCAGACGACGGGGTCGTCGGTGCGCGGAAATTATTCGGGAACGTCCATCTCGGCTCCCTCGACGGATCAACCGCTCTCGATCGTGACGGGCGGTAACGATACCTTGACGGTGACGGTCGACGGCGTCGCATCGGGAACCATCACGCTGACCGGCGCCGCTTCGCCGGGCCGGTCCTATACGTCCGGCGCCGAGTTGGCGACGGAGATCCAAACGCAAATTAACGCCGACGCGACATTACAGGCGGCGGGAAAAACCGTGACCGTGACGTTCGACACGACCACCAATCGTCTGGTCCTGACTTCGAATTCAACCGACTCGTCTTCTTCGGTCGATGTCACCGGCGGCACCGCCCGCTCGTCGCTCGGCCTTCTTTCCGGTCTGAGTACGGCGGCGTCGGGAACCTATGCCGGGCCCCAAACCCTTAATTTCGACGGCATCAGCGTGACGGTGACGGGAACGCCGGCGGTCGGCGACACGTTGTCGGTCAATTCATACGAAGACGCGGCGAGCGCAATCTCGGCGGTATTGACCGATCCGGCGTCGGTGGCCGCCTCGTCGCTTCGCAACGGAGTGCCCGGCAACAACGCCAACATGCTGGCGTTAGCCGGCTTGCAATATCTGTCGTTCGAGCATCTCGGGCCCGGAACGTTGCAAGACGCCTATCGGCGGCTCGCGGCGGACTTCGGGGTCACGGTCAATTCGACCGATCGGGATCATCAGGCGCAAGAAATCCTGCGGGATCAAATCGACGCCATGCGCGCTCAGGTGTCCGGGGTGTCGTTGGACGAAGAGCTCGTCGCTTTGATCAAGTTTCAGCGGGGGTTCGAGGCCGCGTCGCGTTTGATTCGCGTGTCCGACGAGATGTTTCAAACCATCTTGTCCCTTAAATAGTCGAGAGATCGCGTATGCGTGTCACGGAATCGCACGTCTTCGGCGTGCTCGCCAACAATTTGCAACGGTCTCGAGCCCGGTTGCTCGATCTGCAACGGCAGGTTTCCACGGGAAAAGCGGTCAGCCGGCCCTCCGACGATCCGAGCGCCTTTCACCAGGTGTTACATCATAGAGTGTCCCTTGTCGGCCTTGAGCAACATTTACGGAATATCGGTTTCGGGAAAACGCGGCTGGATCTTTCCGATCAGGTCTTACAGGGGGTGTCGGGGACGCTGCCGCGTCTTCAGCAACTCGCCGTGCAGTTTCGCAGTGATACGAACGGTCCGGCCGAACGGGTCATCGGCGCCGCCGAAGTCCGCCAACTGTTCGCGCAGCTGCAGCAGTTGGCCAATACCGATCTGAACGGCCATCCCATTTTCACTGGTACCAGCACGCATGGGCGGGCGACCGGTTTGCCCATTGCCGAGCCGGTTTCTCTGGTCAACGGGAGCAACGATACGTTGCTTGTGGAGGTCGATGGGGTCCTGTCCGGAACCATCGATCTGACGTCGGGAACCGAGTCGTTGACGGGTGGTGAACTGGCGAGCCGATTGCAAAATCGAATCAACGCCGATGCCACGCTGGCCAGCGCGGACAAGCGCGTGACGGTCACGTTCGAGGGGGGGCGATTGATGATCGCGTCTGACTCGCAGGGCCTGGCCTCGCAGGTTTCGGTCGTGGGTGGGGCAAGTCGAGTCAGCTTAGGTTTTGACGGAGGCAGCACGACCACGGGCGAGGTACCCTTTGCGCTGACCGCGACTGTCAGTCCAGGGTCTGGCAATACGGGAGGAGCGATGGCCGGTCAGGGAGCTGTGGTCGATCCCAACGCTGCGACTCTGGATGATTACGTGATTCGCTTTACGAGTGCCTCGACCTACGAGGTGTTGAACGTCACCGTTCCCGTGACCGTTTCGGCAAGTGCAGCCAATACAGGGAGCGCGCGAGTCATGGATGCGGGGATGATCGATCCAAGATCGCTCACATTGCATCAGTACCGAATTCAATTCACGTCGCCTCTCCAGTATTCCGTGCTCGATCTGACGGCCGGCACGACGGTTTCCTCCGGCAACGTGTTTGTCTCCGGTGCGCCGATTGAATTCGAGGGCTTGCGGGTGGTGCTGGAGGCTGGGGATGGAGGCGGCCCTCAGACAGGGGATCGATTTGATATCAGTTTGACGCCCACAACCGTATCGGCCAATCAGCCTTATTTGTCCGGCCAGCCTATCACCGTGGAAGGGATAAGGTTGCGGGTCACCAATGACTCAGGAACCCCGGCGGCCGGCGACCTCTTTGCCATCGTGACGGGAATGCAATACCAGGGTGACGATGAGCTTCAACCGATTGAGGTCGGGCCGGGCCAAACCGTTCCAACTAATCTGCCGGGAAGCCGTGCCTTTACCGAAAGCGGAGCCGATATCTTCGGCTCTGTCAAGCAGTTAGTGCGTGCATTGCGGAGCAATGATCGGACGGGCATCACCGAAGCGTTGGGCGGGCTGACCGGCGGGATTTCGCACGTGGCAAGTCTGGAGGGCGAGGTCGGCGCCCTGTCGAACCGCATGGCGGTCGGTGCCGATCAGTTGGAAGAGGCCAAGTCCTTCTACAGCGAGCTTCTTTCTCGGATCGAAGACGTCGATTTGGCGAAGGCCATATCGGATTTGGTGTTGCAACAGTATGCCATCGAGGCCGCCAGTCGAACCTTGGCCCAAGTGTTCGACAGTTCACTGCTCCGATACTTAAGATAAGCGGTTACGGGCGTCTCGATGCAAGCGGCCGATCA
>JAIWOH010000208.1 GCA_020216985.1 Nitrospira sp. | reverse complement strand
TGTCGCGGGTCAGACGGTTATTTCGGAGCGAGCGTCATGCTGGTTTTGAGTCGTCGGCGCGGAGAGGGCGTAACCATCGGGCCCGACATCAAGGTGATCGTGCTGGGCATCAAGGACGGGCAGGTTCGGTTGGGAATCGAGGCGCCTCACCATATCGAGGTGCACCGTGATGAAGTCTACGCCAGAATTCTTCGGGAGAATCGGTCGGCGTCGCAAACCGGTGTGATACCGATCGATGCCTTTCGGCGCCTGTGGGAACGGGAGCCGGGTTCACGAGGGGATGGGACGAGCAAGCCATGAAGTATTCATCCAGTCGTTTCGGGGTGCTGGAGATCGATGAAGAGCGTGTGCTGACGTTCCCATCCGGCGTGCTTGGATTTCCGGAAAGCCGGCGATACGTCATGCTCGATCACGATACGGAGGCTCCGTTCAAGTGGCTTCAGTCTCTCGATGAGCCGGCGCTGGCTTTTGTCATCATGGATCCCGATCTGTTTGTGAGAGGGGAGTATCGAGTGGATGTCACCGAAGACGCGTTGGCGGAGATTCAAGGAAAGAGCGGAGAGGCGTTCTCCATCGCGGTCATTTTGACGATTCCATCGGATGACCCGGGACGCATTACGGCCAATTTGAGAGGCCCGTTGCTGATGAATCCCCGCACGAGGCTCTGCAAGCAACTCGTTTTGTCCGACGACTATCCCACGCGCCACCCGCTCTTTCCTCTACCCACATCGAGCGTCACCGAGACGATCAAACAGGCCGCCTGCCAACCCTACCCATGATCCAACAGATCTCGGGTCGAAACCATTGATAAACGAGGGTTTCTGGATTTATTCCTGCCCTTTCGGTAAGATGCCGTCGGGGTCGTTCCCATCGGGCACGGACAAGAAAAAATGGGGGAGGTGTGTTCTCTCTGCGCGTTGCGGTGCTGATCGTTCTTGCCCTCTGCGTTTCCCTGCTTGTCTTCCTGACATTTTCCAAGCATCTGACAGGGGAAGATTATCTCAAGGGATTCGTTCTCGAGCAGCTCGAGACGAATCTTGGGAGAAAAATCCACGTCGATGACGTCACGTTCGGGCTCTTTCCTCGCGCACGGGTCGAATTGACCCGGGTCACCGTTTATGATCCCGGCTCGGATCAAGTCCTGTTGACGGCGAAACGGGTCGATCTCGTCGTGCGGCTGTTGCCCCTTCTCCGTAGGCAAATCGTTGGGAAGCGGTTGTCGATCGAGCAGCCCGTGTTCACGCTCAGGCGGGATGAAGCGGGCCGCTGGAACGTCGCCGACGGTTTTAATGAACAGGCGGAAGTCGATCGGCAGACACTAGAAGCCATGTTCCGAACGTTCAGCGTTCAGGAAGCGACGCTGACCGATGGAACCGTCACGGTCATCGACGAGGCCGGGAGCGACGGGGTTCGTTCCCTCAAGTTGGAACGTGTGGGGGCGACGTTTTTTGTGCACCCGGAGCAAAGAGCGGCGGAGGTGCGGCTCTCCATTGTTCAGCCGGAAGAACAGGGGGGGGCGGCCATATCGCTCAACGGATCGATACGGCTGTCGGAAACACGCGCCTCGCTTGCCGATGCGGACGAGACCGTACAAGCCGCGCCGTTTCAATTCGACGGCCGTTTGGAAGCCGCCGCCCTTGGGATTCGGGACATCGCCTATTTTCTGGGACCCCGGCCCGTTCCGGAGCAATTGCAGGGGACGGTGGCGTTACACGGCGCCGTTCAAGTGATGCCCGGCGTCGTCGGGTACGACGTCTTGTTGTCTGAGATGTCTGTTCGACTCAATGATATGACGCTGACCGGCAAAGCGAACGTGTCGGGTCTCATGACGGCGCAACCGGCGTTCTCGGTGACGTTCAGCAGCTCGCCGGTTTTGCTGTCCCAGTTGATGCAGACCGTTCCGGCCGCGTGGATCGATCCGCAGCTTCCGGCCGTGTTGAATGAGCGGCGCATCGACGGCAGGGTGCAAGTGATGAACGCCACGTTGACCGGAGCTGCCACGGAGGGCATGCGTCCGTCGATTTCCGGAGAGTTTCACGTACAGGACGCGCAGGGCATGATCGGCCAAGACCGAGTGTCGGCAAAAAACGTCGCCTGCCGCGTGTTTGTGGAGCCCGGGCGAGTCCGTGCATCCGGCATCACCGGGTTGTACGGGGAGATGGAATTAACGGATGGAAAGGCGATGCTCTCGTTTCTGGAAGCCGGGCCGTGGCTCGAGATGGAGATTGCAGGAAGGACGAGTGCGTCTCATTTGATGGACGTTCTCGAGACAACGGTGAAGGCCGAATCGTTGACGCGCATACTGGCTGATATTCGGGATGCGGAGGGCGTGGTGGAGCCCACGTTTCGTCTGGCAGGCTCGCCGACTCGGCCGGACGGCGTCAGGTTCACCGGTGGGGAGATTCTTGTCCGAGCCGTCAGCTTTGCCCATCCGGCGTTGCCGGAACGGCTGAGCGGCTTGCAAGGCCGGTTTACGTTAGCCGGCGGAGCTGTGCGTTTGGAGCGGATCAGCGGGCATCTGGGCGAGACGCTCATCGAGGTTCAGGGGACGGTGACGGGCGGAGAATCGAGTCTGTTGCAGGATTTTTCGATCAGGGCCAGCGGACCGGCTGCGGATATGACCCGCATGTTGGGGGCGAAGGCTTCGCCGGGCTCGATGGAAGGGCGTCTGGTTGCGACGGCGGCGCTCACGGGAGCCGCTTCGACGCCGCATCTTCGCGGCGTCGTGGTATTCGACCAATCGAAGGTCGATGTTCCGGGTTTGGGAGAAAAACCGATCGGCGCGCCGGCGACCGTCGAATTCGAAGGCGACATGGCGAAATCCGGCGATCTGTCCGTAAGCCGTCTGGAATTGATCGTGCCGCCCATTCAAGTGCCGGCCAAGGGACGCATGGTGTTTGGAGAGTCCTTCAGCATCGATATGTCGCTCACGACCGGAACGTTGTCGTTGTCCCGTTTGCCCGAGTGGATCTCAAAAGGAGGACTGGAGGCCGGCAGCGCGGAGATTGCGCTGGACGTCAAAGGCAAGGGAACGGATTGGAGCACATGGCGGGTGACCGGATGGGTCGCGCTGACCAACGGCCTGGCGACGGTGGGAGGCATCGGAGGAGACGGCCGTCTTCAGAATCTCTATGCGCGGGTCAAGTTGGTGCGCAACGGGGCCGAGATCAAACGGTTGTCGTTCACCGTCCTTGATAGCGACGTCGCCATTGAGGCCGCCGTCAAGAACTGGGCTTCAAAACCCCTGATCGTCGGGAAAATCGAATCGAGCCGGATGGACCTCGGCCTGCTGCTTCCCAAAGGAGATCGGTCGGTCGTCCGGGAATTTTTGGAAAATTTGGCGGCAACCTCGCAGGTGACGATGTCCGCGTCGATCGCCCGGGGCCATTATGAGGGGGTACGGTTCGCGGCGCTTTCTGCGCGCGTGACCATTCAGGACGGAGTCGTCGATGTCGATCGGATTTCCGGCGCGTCGAACGCCGGCCAAATCGCCGGGCGTCTTGTAGCGCAGCTTCCTCGCGGGGCTCCCGCCGAAGTGGAGGCGTCGTTTCGCGCCACGGGCCTGCCGGTTGATGACGTTCTGAGTTTGACCGACGCCAAGGATGCTCATGGAATGACCGGCGAGATGCGCGTGAGCGGCTCTCTCCGGGGGCATGGGCGTAATCCGCACGGTGTATATCCGTCGCTTGATGGAAAAGTCGAGATGCTGCTTCAAAACGGGCGTATTTTTAAATCAAACGAACGGGTGATCTGGAAGATCATCAGCCTCTTGAATCTTCCGGCGGTGCTCCAAGGCAAGGTCGATCTGGAGAAGGAGGGACTGCCCTACAACACGATTACCGGGACTGTGGCCGTCAAGAACGGCGTCTTCGAGACGGGTAATCTGATCATCGACAGCCCGATCCTAAAAATTACGGCTGTGGGACAATACGATTTGCCGACCGATCGCCTGAATCTGGTGACCGCCGTGAGTCCGTTCGGTTCGTATTCGCAGTTCTTGAAGGCGATTCCTCTGTTCGGACGGATCTTTGCCGGAGAGCGAAAAGGGGTGGCCACCGCGATTTTTGCCGTCAAGGGATCCATCCACCGTCCGGAAGTGACTTATCTTCCGATAAAATCCTTCGCATCGGGTCTGTCGGGCTTGGCCCAACTCGCGGTCGATGTCCTTGTGAATTCGCTGACCGTCCCGCTCGACTTCATCGCGCCGGATCAACCGGATCAAGAGGAGCCGCAACCGAGCCTTGAACGCGAGTCCGCTCCGGCGCGTTCTTGAGCGCCTCGCCTTTCTTGACCGGTGAGGTTCCTCATGCTAGCATCCCCTCGGAGTCCGATCCCGGCCATGATGCACTGCGTCTCTCCTCTTCTTAGTTCATGAAACCCCTCGCGGAGTCGCACACAGACAGCGCCGTTCTCTTCATCGCCGCCAGCGAGTCCGATTCCAATTTGTATTATGCGACTCGATTCATAGCGCCGGATCCCTTCATTTTTCTTGAAATCAAAGGCGAGCGCCTGCTCGTCATGAGCGATTTGGAGTTGGATCGCGCCAAGTCCCAAGCCTCGGTGGATCGGGTTCTTTCCTATTCCGAGTTGGAGCGTCGCTCGAAAAGGCGAGGAGTGCAGGATCCGACGGCGGCCGATATCGTCCATGTGTTGCTGAGCAAGCGAAAAATCAAAAGGATTTTGGTCCCCCAGAATTTTCCGTTTATCCACGCCGCCAGGCTGCAAGAATTAGGGTACTGGCTTACGACGAAACGCGATCCGTTTTACGAGCGGCGCGCGGTGAAGACGGCCGAGGAAATTCGTCATATTGAAGAAACTCAGCGGGCGACCGAGGAAGCCGTCGCGGAGGCGATGGCGGCGTTGCGTCGGTCCACCGTCAAGAAGAGCGGGCTGTGGCTGGATGGAGAGTATCTGACGTCCGAGCGGATCAAAAAACTGATCAACGTCAGGCTCATGGAACGGGATTGCGTGGCCCAGCATACGATCGTGGCAGGCGGCGAGCAGGCTTGTGATCCCCATCATGAGGGCGCGGGGCCATTGCCGGCCGGTCGCAGTATTATTTTCGACGTGTTTCCCCGATCCGCCGTCAGTCGATATTTTGCGGACATGTCCCGTACCGTCGTTCGTGGGCCGGTGAGCGCGGACCTCAAACGATTGTATCAGACCGTCAAAGACGCCCAAGAAGAAGCCATTTCCAAAATCAAGGACGGAGCGGACGGAAGGAAGATCCACCAAGGTATTTGTGAGCGATTTGAGAAGGCCGGTTACAAGACGGGAAGAGTCAACGGACGGATGCAGGGATATTTTCATGGAACCGGTCACGGTGTCGGACTCGACATTCACGAGGCCCCCCGCATCAGCAGGACAGGGTCGTTGCTTCAAGAAGGACACGTCGTCACGGTCGAACCCGGTCTCTACTATCCGGGATTGGGGGCCGTCCGCATTGAGGATATGGTGGTGGTGACGAGAGACGGGTGCCGGAATCTCACCAGGTTTCCAAAGGTCTTTGAGCTGGACAAGGGATGAACGCTCCCCCTCGTGCCGTGTTTATCGGTCGTTGGTTCCGACGTAAGCATGCGCCAAGGAGTTGATTGACTTCACTATCCTGTCATCATGATTTCTCGTCCTCGACCTGACGCTGATACGGTTCTTTTTCCACCTCTTTGACCAGCCGCTGGAGCCTGGTCCATTCCGTTTCACGAATATCAAGGAATTCCAAGCCGAACTGCCCATTGCCGGACCAACGCACGACGGCCTGGTTGATCCGAACGGGAAGTCCGTCGGTCGGCGCTTCAATCGACAATTCCATTCCTGTGCCAGGCCGCACGTGCGTGGTGCTGGATATTTTGCAGCCGTAAAGAGAAAGGTCTTGCAGGATCCCGTCTCCGGATACGACGTTGATAGAGCTGAAGGAGCTACGAAAACGAACGGGAAACCGTGGGTGTCGACGGTTATCCATAGATGTCGAGAGAATCGATCTGTCGGTTGACGCCGTGGATCTCCCTGTCCATCGCTGGTCGAGAGGCGATGGGTCAGGCTGCTTCAGGAGTTGCCTTGATTTTGGAGGCCTGGCCGAGAATGTCCAAGGCCGCCACCCGGTACGCCTCGGCGTACGTGGGAAAGTTGAAGACGTTGTCGATGAATGATTCGATGGTGGCGCCTTGTTGCAGCGCCAACTGCCCGATGTGAACCAATTCTGTCGCCGAGTCTCCCACGACTTGCACGCCCAGCAATCGTTCTCCCGATGGATCGGCCACCATTTTGAGGAGGCCCTGGCCGGCGCCGGAAATTTGGGCACGCGCGACTTCCTGGAATTTGGCTTGCCCGACGAGCGGCGCGCGATAACGCTCACGGGCGCTTCGTTCGTCCAGGCCGATACTGGCCATTTCAGGAATGGTGTAGATTCCGACCGGGATGGTCGAGGCGGCGTCTCCGACCGGCAAGCCGAGCGCGTGCCGAACGGCCCTGCGCCCCTGCTCCATGGCTTTCGACGCCAGGGCGGGCGGGCCGACCATGTCGCCGACGGCATAGATGTTCGGCACGTCCGTTTGACAATACTCGTTGACCGGCACGGTTCCTTTCGGGGTGACCGTGATGCCCGCTGCATCAAGGTTGAGATCCTCCAGATTGGCTTGCCGGCCCAACGCGACCAGGAGTTTTTCGCTCTTGATGGCGAGTCCATCCCCCAACGTCGTTACGACGTGAGCGGCGCCGTCCCATCGAACTTCCCGAACCGTTTGCCCCCCGAGATAGCGGCCGCCTTTGGATTCGAAACTGACGATGAATTGGCGTACGAGATCCTGGTCCATGAATTGAAGAGGCATCGGAGCGCGATCGACGAGCGTGACCTCCGTGCCCAAAAGTGAAAAAATCGACGCATATTCACAGCCGATGACGCCTCCGCCGATGATCGTCAAGGATCGCGGCAGATAGATCATCGAAAGCAATGAGTCGCTGTCGAGAATGTGCTCGTGATCGACGGGGATGTCTTCGGGGTTTCGCGGTCGTGAGCCGGTGGCGAGAATAATGGTTTGAGCCGTCAAGAGTTGACTGGCTCCGTCGACCGTTTCCATTTCGACGACGGTGGTGCTGCGGAACCGAGCTCGTCCATGGAATAGATGAATACCGTTTCGTCGCAGTTGAAGACTCATGAACCTGTCATGCGCCCGGACGACCTCTTCAAGCCGACTAAGTAGCGCCGAGATTTGCATATCCGGTCTCAAACTGAAGTCGAATGCCTTGCTGGCGGACTGGAGCCGGTCCAGATGTAGCGCACTTTCCCTCAAGGTCTTGCTGGGAATCGTTCCACGGTACACGCAACTGCCGCCGATGCCGCGCTCCCGTTCGATAAGGGCCACGCGTTTTCCGGCCTTAGTGCCTTGAATCGCGGCTTTTTGGCCGGCCGGCCCGGCCCCGATCACGATGATGTCGAAGGCAAGAGGTCCGCTCATAGGTTCATCGATTGCACGACGGCAAGCACCTTGTCTTTACCGTTCACCAATTGTTCGACGTCGCTGGAATAAAGATTCAATTCCGCGAAGGCCGGGTGGTCTCGCAGGACTTCTTCGGGCATGTCGTCGGGGTGAAGCAAATGAGTGGCCAACCGATCGGCAATGCACGTGAGGATGCATTCCTGGCGGAAGGAAGGAGCATGATCATAGTCGGCATAGTACTGCGTGGCCTCGATAACTTGTCGAGGAAGGCCCCATTTTTCTCCGATGAGGCTTCCGATTCTCGAATGATGGCCTTCGATCATGATGTTCAGCGTCGGTCGGTCGAGCGGAATTTTTTGCTCCTTCGCGATCGTCGTGGTCGCCCGCAGCACGACCGGTTTCCCGATTTCGTGCAGAAGGCCGCAGAGATAGGCGCTCTCGACGTTGACCCGTCGCGTTCGAGCGACTTCTTTTGCGAACGCGCCGCTGGCCAAGGAATGTTGCCAGAGCGTCTTAACATCCTCTTCATAGCCCGGAACTTGAAACGCCCCGGCCTTCAACGAGGCGGTAAAAGCGATTTCCGACAACAGATTGATGCCCAACATGGCGACTGCATGCTGAAGGGAAACGACGGGGCTTCTGGGCATATAGGCCGGAGAATTGGCGATGCGCAGCACGTGGGCCGCAAGCGCCTGATCTTTATGGATCAGCGCAGATAATTTGGCCGCGTCGGCCGCCGGGTCCGATGTCAACGCCATTACTTCGCTTGCCACCCGAGGCAATAACGGCAGCTCGAGCGCGCCGCTCTCAACCTTGTGAGATAGGATTTGCTCGATCTTCTCAAGCGGAGCGGTTGTGATTTGGGAATCAAGAGACACGAAGACAACTCCCTCTTTCATGCATCGTGGTGTTTTCGAGCGGCATACTCCTTTGTCGGCTTGTGACGGCTCGAAGTTTAGCGGGGTAGAAACCGGACGAACTTTAGGCCGATTTCGGGTCGGCCGGTGTCTCCGTCCGGCTTCGGCGGGATGGCTCTTGGCTTAAGCAGATTGTCTCAAGGGGGCGAGAAGAGGGGAGAGGGCTTCAGAGCCTCTCCCCTCTTGGAGAACTCGGTAGGGAGCAGATACTCAACTCAAGGCTTATAACAGGAACGATCGGCGGGTTTTCCATCGTGAGAAAACTGATTTTCGTACGCCATCACCTGCCAAATCTGCTCATCCGTCAACAGTCCCTTGTTCGCTTTCATCTTTGTCTTGGGAATCCCTTCCGCTATGCGCCAGAACCAGTAGGCGTCCGAATAACGACACACGATCTTAGGGTCGCGAAGGTCCCGGGCGCCTTTCTTCACCGGCTTGCCGTCCTTTCCGTGGCAGCTGGCGCAGTTGACGTCGGTTTTCAATTCGCCCAGATAGATCTTACGTCCTTCTTCAATAAATTTGGGGTCGGTCCATCCGCCGGCCGGCATTTTTTTGTCCGCATATTCAGGGGGAACAGGGGGCAAGGGAGGCAAATCTTCTGCCGAGACCATGCCTCCTGAGAGAAGGAGAACGCCTCCCATGACCATGACTGACAACCGAACCATTCTCCGGGTCATTTGCACCTCCTTAAATGTATCTGAAATAGGGTGTGGGTTGATGCGATTTGATTCTGACTCGTCGGGTCTCGCGCGCATGTTCTACCTGCAAACAGCCGGTAACTATAACACAAACGGTCGGTTCTCTAAATATATTCGTGCAAAATTTCCAGTGTCCTTTAATGACAAGCCGGTTTTTCCAGAAAGTTTGTTGGCGTGATTCCGCTGAGTAGGTCATTTATACTTCGGCTCATGTATTAAGGGAGCTGCTCGACGGGGAACTAGTGGGAAGAGAAAGATGATGAGAGATAGTCGTTTTGCCGTTCTGTTGTTCCTGACGGGAGCGTTGTGTTTGGGGGTGACGATCTCATCGTCGGCTGACACGGGAACAATCACGAAGGAGGCGAGAGAGACGGTCAAGGCGGTGAAAGAATATACGATTCAGCAGAAAGAGACGTTTCAGCGGGTGGCCCATGAAGAGTTAACCGCCGTTCAGACACAGATTACTCTCTTGCAAGGCAAGGTTCGCGATATGTCCGCTTCCGCGCGGGCGGATCTTCAGGAATCGATCAACGAACTTGAAAAGAAAAGGGATATGATTCAAGATCAGTTGAATAAAATGCAGACTGAGGCCGATGAGAAATGGCATATCATCAGATCAAGCGTGGAGACTACCATCGAGGAGTTGAAAGATGCGTGCCGAAAAGTGATGTCTCGTGTGCCGTGATGCAACCAAAGATCCAGAAAAGCGGGATTTGAAAGGAGTCCGCCTATGACGGTGGTGAATTGGGCCGATTATCAACAATTCAGCGGCGATAAAATGAAAAAGAACAACATCTTTGAAACGAAGCGGTTGTTCTGCGACGTCTATTGCTTTGAGCCAGGGCAAGAACAAAAGGGGCACATCCATGGTGAGCAGGATAAGATCTATTTTGTCTTGGAGGGAGAGGGGACGTTTCAGGTCGGGGCTGACAGGCGAGTGCTCGGCGAAGGG
>JAIWOH010000207.1 GCA_020216985.1 Nitrospira sp. | reverse complement strand
AATCGGAGGTCATCCAAGTCATTCAAGGGACGTTGGACCCGGCGAAATCGGAGAAGTACCAGCGGTTCGCGACGATTTTGTCCTGGGCCGACAAGTACCGCCGCCTTCGGGTGCGGGCCAACGCCGATATTCCGGAGCAGGCGCGGATCGCTCGCGGCTTCGGCGCGGAGGGGATCGGGCTTTGCCGAACGGAGCACATGTTTTTCGCCGAAGACCGCATTTCGATCATGCAGAAGATGATTTTGGCCCGCACCAAAGAAGAGCGGGAAAAATACCTGGATCAGTTGTTGCCTCTTCAACGGCAGGATTTCATCGGATTGTATCGTGAGATGCAGGGGTATCCGGTCACGATCCGCCTGCTCGATCCTCCGTTGCACGAGTTTCTCCCAAAACGGGAAGACCTGATGGTCGAGATCGCGCAACTCGAATTGACGGGAAAAGACGGGGCCGCGCTCGAGGAAAAACGGCGGCTGCTCGCGCGCGTCGAGGAGTTGCATGAGTTCAATCCGATGCTCGGACTACGCGGTTGCCGATTGGGCATCACGATGCCCGAGATCACCAGGATGCAGGCCCGGGCGATCGTGGAGGCCGCCTGCGAACTGGCGAAGGAAGGCAAAAAAATCGTGCCGGAAATCATGATTCCTCTGGTCGGCATGGCTTCGGAGATGAAATCGCAGAAAGATTTGGTCCGCGAGGTCGCCCAGGAGACGATGAAACGGTACAACGTCAAACTGTCCTACCTGGTCGGAACGATGATCGAGCTGCCGCGGGCGGCGATGACGGCGGAGCGGATCGCCGAGGAAGCCGAGTTCTTCTCTTTCGGGACCAATGATTTGACCCAAACCACATTCGGATTCTCGCGCGACGACGCGGCCAAGTTCATCGATTATTACCGGACAATCAACATCATGGACTCCGACCCCTTCGCCGTCCTGGATCGAGAGGGGGTCGGCGCCTTGATGCAGCGGGCCATCAGCGGCGGACGCAAGACGAGGCCGGGTATTAAACTCGGCATTTGCGGAGAACACGGCGGGGATCCGAGCTCGGTCGAGTTTTGTCATCAACTCGGATTGGATTACGTCAGTTGTTCCCCCTATCGCGTGGCGATCGCCAGACTGGCAGCCGCCCACGCCGCGTTGGCGGAGACGGGCGAGAAACCAGCCGGTGAAAAACCGTCGAAGACCGTGGTAAAGGCAAAAGCGCCCTCTCGCAAGAAACGGTGACGCGCGACCTCGATTTCATGGCCCTCGCTCTCCGTCTCGCCGAGAAAGGCCGGGGAACGGCCGGCCCCAATCCGATGGTCGGCGCCGTTGTCGTCAGAGAGGGTCGAATCGTCGGCCGGGGGTTTCATCTCCGCCCCGGCCTTCCCCATGCCGAAATCCTGGCTCTCCGTCAAGCAGGAGATCTTGCCGCGGGCGCGACGCTCTATGTCACGCTCGAGCCCTGTTGCCACCGGAAAAAACGAACGCCCCCTTGCGTTCCGGCTGTGATCGGCTCCGGTATCCGTCGCGTGGTCGTCGCCATGACCGATCCCAATCCGTCGGTCAGGGGAAGGGGCGTGGCCGCGCTCCGCCGGGCCGGACTTGCGGTGACGGTCGGCGTCGCCAGACGGGAGGCCGAGGAATTGAACAAGGCCTACTCCCATTGGATGAAGACGAAACGCCCCTACGTCACGTTAAAGGCTGGCATGACGCTGGATGGAAAAATCGCCACTGCGACTGGGGAATCGAAGTGGATCACCGGTCAACCATCGCGTCGAGAAGTTCATCGGCTTCGCCGTGAGGTGGATGCCGTCCTGGTCGGCGTGGGGACGGTGGTGCGAGATGATCCATCGTTGACCGCACGGCTCGGTCCACGGCTCGCCCGGTTGGCCGAAAGACAGCCGCTCCGCGTCGTTGTGGACAGCAGATTGCGTATTCCGCTGAAAGCCAAGGTCTTAGCGCAACAGAAAGTAGCAAAGACGGTGGTGGCCACGACCGAGTTGGCCGATCCTGCCAAGAAGCGGGCGTTACTCGAACAAGGGATCGAAGTCCTCACGTTTCCCGCTGCGGGGGGGAATGTCTCGCTGGCCGCCTTGATGAGCGATCTCGGCCGGAGGGGAATTATCTCGGTCTTGTTGGAAGGCGGCGGCACGCTGAATGCCGCCATGCTGAAGGCACGACTCGTCCAGCGTGTCCGTCTCTATGTCGCGCCGTTGTTGCTCGGCGGCAATGACGCGAAAAGCGTCATTGGAGGAAAAGGCCCGGCTCGTCTGGTTTCAGCGACAAGACTGCGTCATCTGACGACTCGCGGGGTCGGCGGCGATCTGGTCGTTGAGGGTGATTTATGATCGGCTCGATTCTTTGTGCGGCCCTTCTTGTGTGGATTGGTTGGCAGCCGGTTGACGGTCGCGCCGAGAGCGGAAACGAACCATCAGGTGACCTGACGGCCAAGGTGTTCCGGTACCTCGACGCGGCGGCGAACGAGGACGCCGATCGTTTGTTACAGGATATTTTGACCCATCCGGAATCGTCCATTGAACGAGTGGGCGAGATCATCAGAACCGGACGACTCTATGGTGAACAGCCGACCGGCACCCTTCCTGAGTTGCACGTGGCCGTTCGGGGAAAGCTTTATTCCGTCTCCATCGCCGTTCCCGCGTCGTATCACCCATCGAGCAGCATGGGCTTGGTCGTCTGTTTGCACGGGGCCGGATTTGACGGCGAGGCCTATCTGGAACGGTGGCGGGAGCGATTGGGCGATGCGTACATCTTGGCCTGTCCGACCTATCCGTCAGGGGCATGGTTTACGCGACGGGCCGAAGAGTTGGTGTTGGCGACCATTCATGACCTTCGGAGGAGGTACCGCATCGATCCGAACCGGATTTTTTTGACCGGTATGTCGAACGGCGGTATCGGAACGTTGCTGATCGGCATGCATCATGCTCCGTTGTTCGCGGGCATCGCGCCGATGGCCGGCGGGTTGGACCGGGTGTTGATGCCGTTTCTGGAGAACCTCCGCAATACGCCGGTCTACATCATTCATGGAGCGAAAGATGAAGTCATGCCGGTGGAACTGAGTCGATCCATCGTGCGAGAGTTGGAGGCGCTCGGCTATCCCTATGCCTATCGCGAGCATCAACGGGAACATCCCATGGCGGGAGGCCACTATTTCCCAAGGGAGGAACTGCCGGAGCTCGTCGCATGGCTCGGCGGTCGCCGTCGCGATCCGCTGCCGTCTCGGCTCACGGTCGTGCGGGACGCGAGTCACCTCCAACCGTTCGGGTGGGTGCGTGTGGACGCGACCGATCGGATCGCGGCCTTTTCCGATGACTTGGTCGACAGGACGGACGAACGGATCAGACGGCGGGAATACGCCAGGCTCGACGCCTCTATTGTGGAGGGAAATCGCATCGAAGTGAAGACGGAGCGGATTCGGCGGTACAGCCTGTTTTTGAATGATCGCCTGATCGATCCGTCCAGACCGGTCACTGTGGTCACTAACGGACGGGTCTCGTTCGAGGGGCTGGTCGTTCCATCGCTTAAAACCTTGCTTCAGCAAGCGAGGCTCCGACAAACGGCCGATGAGCTCTTTCCCGTTTACTTGACGATTGCGGTTGAGGAGCAGCCGTGAGCGGCAGATGGCGGTGTTGCAGTACGAAGGCTTCGAGGGGATTGGATGACCATCTCGCGTGGCCTGTTTTTGCCCAGAAGGCTTCGGTTCAGAGAGAGGTGTCGCGGGTTCAACCTTCCGGTCGCGCCAGAGCGTTGCGGCCATGACGACTTCCCGCAGTTTCGCGTTGATCTGCACGGTCGGCGTCTTTTGTTTCATCAGTTACAACATGGTGCGGATGCCGGCTCTGTCGCTGTTCGCCGAGTCGCTCGGTGCTGGTCCGGAACGGATCGGACTGGTCGTTTCCGTTTCAACCCTGACCGGCGTTCTGCTGAAACTGCCGGCCGGAGCCCTGTCCGATCTGTACGGTAGACGCACGTTGTTGCGGATCGGCGTCGTGGCGTTCGGGCTGCCGCCGTTTCTTTACCCCTTCGTGAGCGACGTCAACGCCCTGACTCTGTTACGGTTTGTTCATGGACTCGCCACGGCCGTTTTCGCTCCCAGCGCGCTGGCGACGGTCGCCGAGCTGTACCGCGAGAGGCGCGGCGCGGCGTTAGGCACTTATACGGCCTGTACGCAATCGGGAGCCTTGCTGGGGCCGTTTCTCGGAGGGGTCCTGGTTCACAACACAGGCTTCCCCACGACGTTTGTGACGGCCGGCCTCTTCGGCTGCGTCGGCATGGCGTTGTTTTACAGTTTGCCGTTGAACGTCTCGGCTCCGTCGGTCCAAGACAGGCGGTTGGCGGCGGTATGGTCCGAGATGTGGAAAGGGTTCGCGGTGGTCGCGAAAAATACAAAGGTATTGGTCACCAGTGTGACCGACGCAGCGAAGATGATCGCCAACGGCGCTTTGATGGCCTTTTTGCCGTTGTACGGAGTCAAAGCCGGGCTCAATCCGGGAGAAGTGGGGCTGTTGTTCAGTGTGCAAGCCTTCACCTCCTTTTTTTCCAAACCGATTATGGGGCGGGTATCCGATCGGATCGGACGCCGGCCTCTGATTCTGTTCGGGCTTCTCGTATGTGCGGCGACGTTCGTCTGTATTCCTCATATATCGTTGTTTCCCGTTCTGCTTGTACTCTCGGCCGGCTTCGGCTTCGGCGAAGCCGTCGTGTCTTCTTCCTCGTCGGCTCTGGTGGCGGACAGTTCCGAGTTCAAACGACTGGGCGCCGGCATGGGGATGCAGGGAACGATCATGGACATCGGCCACGCGAGCGGGCCCCTGTTGGCCGGCCTGTTGATCGCGCGGCTGAGCTACGAAGAAGCCTTCGCCGTCATCGCGGCCATTCAACTCGCGGCCGGAGGTCTGTTCTGGGCGGCGATGAGACGCCGATAGAATCGCCGGCGGTGTTATAATGGCCGCGAGGCGAGCAGGAAAATGATCTTGGCCGTCGCATGTGTATGATGCGTATTAATATGACGGAGCGCTGAAGCATGTTTACAGGCATCGTCGAGGAAATGGGCGCGGTGGTGTCCGTGGAGAAGATGTTGAAGGGCGCGAGGCTGACTATTTTGGCCTCGATTGTGATGGGCGATCTCAAAATCGGCGACAGTGTGAGCGTCAACGGCGTGTGCTTGACGGCGGTCTCGATCGGCAAGAACGACTTTTCCGTGGACGTGTCCCCGGAGACGCTTGCCGTCACCACGTTGGGCGGAGTCGCCGTCGGCGCTCCGGTCAATTTGGAGCGGGCGATGCGTTTCAACGAACGTATCGGCGGACATCTGGTGGCCGGCCATGTGGACGGGGTCGGCGTCGTCAAGAGTCGGAGGCAGGAAGGCGAGTCCATCGTGATGGCCGTTGAAGCGCCGTCGCCGATTTTGCGGTACTGCGTGGCTAAGGGCTCGATCGCGGTGGACGGCGTCAGCCTGACGATCAACGAGGTGACCGACCGCAGCTTCAGCATATCGGTCATTCCCCATACGGCGAAGGTGACGACCTTGGGGCTGAAACAGGTGAACGAGCCCGTCAATCTTGAGTCTGACTTGATCGGCAAGTACGTCGAGCGGTTGCTTCAGGAACGGAGTCAGCTTCCCAAAATCAAAGCCCCTCCGGTCATCGACACGGACTATCTTCAGAAGCGGGGTTTGATCTGACGGATTCTTGAGAGGGGCCGGAAGTCGGCCGAGTCTTACGGCTCATTCCGCGCCGAAGAACGATAGAAGAAATACAGACCGATTCCGGAGAAGACGGAGACGACGATGACCATCAACAGTTGGACGTCGAAGCTGAGCGGGCCGATGAAAATCTTGTACCCCTGCACGACGACGACCGGGAGCGCCACCGCGCCGGCGAGCGCGATCATGTGCCGCCTCAGATAAATCGGCTCGCCCGGCCTTCTCCCGCCCTTTCCCACGACCGTTACTCCTCGATCGTTGAAAGATCGCCGGGGTCCTGACCCAGTTCCTTGGCTTTCAGAACCCGCCGCATGATTTTCCCGGACCTGGTTTTGGGCAGTGAGGAGACGATGTCGATTTCCGATGGAACGGCGATCTTGCCCAGCTCCTTGAGGACGTGATCTTTGATCGATTTGATCAGCGTCGGACTGTCCTGCTCGCCTTGTTTGAGAATGATGAAGGCCTTGATGGATTCGCCCACTGTTTTGTGCGGTTTGCCGATCACCGCCGCTTCCGCGATAGCGGGGTGGCTGACCAAGGCGCTCTCCACTTCCGCCGTCCCCAATCGGTTGCCGGCCACCTTGATGACATCATCCGCCCTTCCCATAAACCAAAAGTAGCCGTCCTCGTCCTTGTGACAGATGTCCCCGGCGGTATAGCAGTTAGGAATCGTATTCCAATAGGTCTGATACCGTTCGGGATCTTTGTAAATGGTGCGCATCATGGAGGGCCAAGGTTTCTTAATAACGGCCAAACCGCCGACGTTGGGAGGCAGGCTGTTGCCCTCGCGATCGACCACATCCGCCTCGATGCCCAAGAAGGGTTTGGCCGCGGAGCCCGGTTTGAGCGGCATGGAGGGAAGCGGTGTGATGAGGATGGCGCCGGTTTCCGTCTGCCACCAGGTGTCCATGATAGGTTTCTCTCCTCCGGTGACCTGGTGGAACCACTCCCAGGCTTCCGGGTTGATCGGTTCGCCGACGCTCCCGAGGATGCGGAGCGACGACAAGTCATATTTTGCCGGCCACTCCTCTCCGTAGCGCATCAACAGGCGAATCGCGGTCGGGGTGGTGTAAAAAATGGAGACTCCGTATCGCTCGATCAGGTCCCACCAGCGGCCTGGATTCGGATAGTCGGGTTTGCCTTCGGCGGTCAGGATCGTGGCGCCATTGAGCAGAGGGCCATAGACGATGTAACTGTGTCCTGTGACCCAACCGGGATCGGCCACGCAGAAGTACACGTCGTCGTCTTTGAGATCGAAGACGTACTTGGTCGTCATGTACGTTCCCACCATGTAGCCGCCGTGGACGTGGACCACGCCCTTGGGTTTGCCGGTGGTGCCCGACGTGTACAGAATGTATAAAGGAGCTTCGGCATCGAGGGATTCCGCCTGACAGATTGCCGATTCGTTCCGCAGCCATTCGTGCCAGTCGAGTTCCTTGGGTGCCGAAAGCGGATGTTCGGACGGTTGGCGGCGCACCACGACGACGTGGTTCACCGTCGGACAGGCCTTGAGGGCTTCGTCCACCACCGATTTCAACGGAATCGTCTTGCCCCTGTCGAATCCCACATCGGCGGTGATGACCGCCTTGGACTCGGCGTCATGGATGCGACTGGCGAGGGCCGGGGCGCTGAAGCCGGAATAGACCACGCTGTGAATCGCTCCGATTCTGGCGCAGGCCAGCATGGCGATCATCTGTTCGGGAATCTTGGGAAGATAAATGGTCACTCGATCGCCTTTCGCGATGCCGAGTTTCTTGAGCGCGTTGGCGCAGCGATTGACGTGGCGATACAGCTCCGCATAAGTGAAAATGCGCTCTTGATCGTGTTCTCCCACCCAGATCAGCGCCACCTTGTTCTTGCGCCAAGTGCGAACGTGGCGATCAAGGCAATTGTAGGCGATGTTGCAGGTGGCGCCGACGAACCATTTGGCCCAGGGATAGTTCCACTCAAGAACGGTGTGCCAGGGAGAAAACCATTCTAATTCTCGTGCCGCGCCGCTCCAAAACCCTTCCGGATCGGCGATGGATTTTTTGTACTCGGTGTCATAGTCCTTGACGTAGGCGTTGGCGACGGTCTGGGCGGAGGGACGGTGCAGTCGGCTTTCTTTTAAGAGGGTTTCAATCTCTTCCGTCATGAATCACGACCTCCTTTTTGTATCGATCGATGGCGCCTGCGCGCATTATGGAGAAAACACGATGTGCCTGCAACCTGAATGAAAGTGGAGACAGGGGGCTGAGGGTGGTCGGTGGGATCGCAACAAGTCTGTCCTTCGGGGATCCTTGACAGTGTCGGAGCTCAACGGTAGTCTGGCCCGCGAGCGTTTTTCGACCATGTAAATATCGTCGATCAGCCGATCATGATGAGACGGTTTCTGTGTGGGCTGGGAGTAATCGGTGTGCTGTTGGGGCAGGCGATCGGGGCCTGGTGGTGCGCCGCGCCTTCGGATGCGTACGCCCAGGCGGGGAAACCTGAAGGGCTCTACTACAAGTCCTGGGCCGTCATCATCGGCATTGAAAACTACCTGGTGGCTCAACCCCTTCCAGGCGCGATCGATGATGCGAAACGAGTCGCGCAGGCGTTTCGGCGGTTGGGATTTGACGAGGTCGTGGAGATTTACGAAAAAGACGCCACCTCTCGCCGGCTGCAACAGGTTTTCAACGATATTCTGCCGAGAAAAGTCGGTCGAATGGACAGACTGGTCATCTTCTACATCGGTCACGCCGGCGCCGCACGGGATGCGGAGGGAGAGGAACGGAGCTACCTCGTCCCTCTGGATGCGCAGATCGCCCACATCGGTAAATCCATAACGGTCGAGCAGCTCAAGGAATTTACGCGGCGCACCGCGTCGAAACATACGGTACTCTTGTTCGACGCGCCGGTCTTCGGATGGGAAGTGACGGCGCCTCCGCGGTTGTCGCTGGAGGGTCGGGCGGCGCCGGAGGATGAGCGGGAGCGACGGGCCGTCCAGGTGGTCAGCGCGGCGGGCAAAGGAGAGACAGCGTTACGTCCCGACGGCAAGAGTCTCTTCGTGCGACTGTTGTTGGCCGGCCTCTCCGGCGAAGCGGACTTGGACGGAAACGGCCGGCTGATGGCTTCTGAGTTGGGAGCCTATCTTGTTGAACGGGTGGAACGTGCCTCCGACGGCGCTCAGCATCCCATCAGTCTCAGAATCGACGGCGACGGTGATACCGTGTTGATCGAAGGGTCCTCCATTTCGCCTCCGTCGGCGTCCACGTCGGGTGAAGGATCGATGGCTCCCTGAACCGCCGATTCGGGCGCCTCAGGGTTTTCGAGGGAGAAGACCCTGCGCGATTCGACGTCAACGGATTGATTCGATCCAAGCTAAGCCAAGCACGAGCGACTTCTTACTCCTGTTCTCCACCCTTCAGATAACCTAATCCGATCTTGATGGCGCGGCGGGTGATTTCCGCCCGACGCTCTGCCGGATAGGCGGCCAAAATGGTCGCGGCCTTTGTGTCTTGCACGTCCAAATTCATGATGGTGATGATGCCGTTGTCGATGTGAATCTCCGCCATAACCGATTTCTCCCTATCACGTGGTTGGTCGATCGGCTTTCCGATCCGCGGCGAAAAGAAAGAGCGAAGACATTTCCGTACCGATTGAAAGGCTGTTTCGTTGACGGAACCAGGGGGGCATGTTAGCATGAAATCGCTTTTTTCTCGTGCTGATGGACGGGACTGGATGGTGGCTCTCACGGGGATCGTCCTGTGAGTCGGAAGGAGGATTTTTATGATGCAGCGGCAGACGAGGCTGGTCAACACGGGTCTTGTAGCCCTTCTGCTGGTGGGGCTCACGGCTTGTGGCGGTCCTCCCAAGTGGGTGGAAAGAGGGTCCGGAGCATTCAATGACAAAGACCGAAAAGCGTTTTATGGGGTGGGTTCGGTGGTGGGCGTGAAGAACGAACCCCTTGCCTGGGATACCGCTGAAAATCGAGCGCGCGCAGAAATCGCCAAGACGTTTGAAACCTACACGGGCTACCTGATGAGAGATTATGCCGCCTCGACGACGGCGGGGGATTTCACGCGGAACACCGAAGAACAAAACGTCGAACGGGCTATCAAAACGGTCACCACTGTGACGTTGAGCGGCGTGCGCCCGGTCGATCGCTACAAAGATGAAAAAACCAATACCTACTATGTGCTCGCCAAACTCAGTTTGGAAGACATGAAGAACAATCTCGAACGGGCCAAGGAGCTGAACGCGGAGGTCCGCGACTTCGTCCGCAAAAACGCGGATCGCCTGTTTGATCGTCTTGAAAAAGAGGAAGAGAAACGGG
>JAIWOH010000206.1 GCA_020216985.1 Nitrospira sp. | reverse complement strand
GGATCCGGTAAGGTCCACCCCGGCCTTTGTAAGGCGCGATGGTGAAGGGAGTCGTCGACGTGATCCGAACTGTGTTCCGCCCCGTTCCGTTGTTCGTATGCGCGCTTCTCGCGGTAGGAGGTTGCGGCCACGAGGTCAAGGTGACGCGCGTGGACGCTGGTGTCGTGACCGATCTCAGTGGCCGCTGGAACGATACGGATTCGCGAATGGTGGCCGAAGCCATGGTGAAGGAGGCCTTGGAGTATCCTTGGCTTGGGAATTTTTCGAAGGCGAAACAGCGCCAGCCGGTCGTGGTGGTCGGCACGGTGGTCAACAACAGTCATGAGCACATCAACGTTCAGACCTTCATCACGGATCTGGAGCGGGAGCTCACCAACTCTCAAAAAGTCACGTTCGTAGCGGGCAAGCAAGAACGGGAGGAAGTCCGGGCCGAGCGGAAAGAACAGGCGGTCTATGCCCGCGAGGACACGCAAAAAGCTCCGGGGAAAGAGAGCGGAGCCGACTTCATGTTGAAGGGAACCATCGCCACGATCGTGGATGAGGCCGACGGTACCAAGGCGGTGTTCTATCAGGTGGACCTTCAGATGATCGATTTGGAAAACAACGCGAAGGTCTGGTATGGACAAAAGAAGATCAAGAAAGTGGTCGAAAGGAAACGGACGGTGTTTTGACGGGTCCGAGAGTTGAAATCCCTCCTCCTGCGCTTCAGCCGCCGCGGTTTCACGCGGCGCCGATCGAGCGGTTCTATCGCAAACGGTTCTCTCCCCCTTGTCATAGCCGTCATAGGTCTTCTCGCCGGCTGTGCATCCACCAACCGCTACGCCCTCATTGAGCAAAGTCTGCTCGCGGGCGACCCGGCACGGGCCGCTTCAATCGTCGAACAGGCTGAATCGGAGTACGGATCAAAGAGCCGTCTGTTGTACTTGATGGATCGAGGAATGGCCCTGCATTTGGCGGGAAACTACGCGCAAAGCAACGAATCGCTCGAGCAGGCCGAAGAGATCGTGGAACGGCTCTATACGAGGACCGTTCGATCCGAAACGCTGGCGTTTCTGACGAACGACAATGCCCTGCCGTACGAGGGGGATCCCTACGAGCACGTCATGATCAACGTGGTGAAGGCCCTTAACTATGCGGCGCAGAACGATGTCGCGGGAGCGTTGGTAGAGGCCAGGCGCATCGATCATCGCCTCAACGTGCTGAACGACAGGCTCAAGGGCAAGAGCAAGAACGGCTACGGAAACGACGGCTTCGCCCGCTACCTGAGCGGCATATTGTACGAAGCGGCGGGGGATCTGAACAACGCGTTCATTGCCTATCGCAACGCCTGCGAGGCCTATGAGTCGATGCGCGGCTGGTCCCAGGTGGCCTGTCCTCCGTCGTTGCGCGCCGATCTGCTGTCATCCGCCGAAGCTCTCGGACTTGCGGACGCGGTAGATCGGTATCGGAGCACATATCCCGACGTCGAATGGTTGTCCGCGGCGGCCCGTCAACGGCTCGCCCAAGTCGTCATGATCAGCTATAATGGGCGCGCCCCTCGAAAAGAGGATTTCTATCTTGATCTCCCGATCAGTCTGGACGCCTTGCAGTTGGTGTTGTTGAATCGCGGATTCTCCCCTTCGTTCGGAAGCCGGGATCGGGTGATGGACAGTGTTCTCTACGGACTCAGCGGGCGGGTGGTGAGAGTCGCGCTTCCCCGCTTGGTTCAACAGAAGACGAGAATTCCTATCGAGACCATGACGTTGACCGACGAGCGAGGCGTCTCCTATGCCACCCGGTCGGAGCGAGTTCACGATCTGACGGCATTGGCGGAGAAAACCCTCACGGAGCGTCTGCCTGCCATGACGGTGAAGGCTGTGGCTCGGGCCGCCGCGAAATTTTCCATGGCGGAAGGGGCGGTTATCGGCTCTCAACAGGCCGTGGGGAGGGAGGCCGCGCCTTGGGTGGGGTTGTTGGTGAGCTTGTTGGCCAAAGGGCTGGCCGTGGCCTCGGAAGAAGCCGATAAACGGAGTTGGCGGACCCTGCCGGATGAAATCCACGTGGCGCGGGTGTGGGTGCCTTCGGGACGGTATCGGGCGACCGTTCATCCTTCGGGTGGAGGCGTGGCCGCCTGGGTGGCCGGGGCAGAGGAATCAGTTCTTAATCTTTCCCCAGGTCAAACGATGTTTCTCATTCGGCGTGTGGTGCAATGATGCTCCTCTGCCGAATCGGGCTGTGTCGATCCGCTCTATACTCTGTTCTCACGGTGAGCTGCATCGGGCTGATCGGGCCGTCCTGGCTCGGTTGCGTATGGATCGGTGGACAGGCCGAGCCGCCCTGGATCAACGACGCCAATCGAAAGTATCCTCAGGCCGAGTATCTGACCGGTATAGGGCAGGCCGACAATCGGCAAGGCGCGGTCGATCAGGCGTATGCGGCCGTAGCTCGGATTTTCAAGGCGGAGGTGGATGCCCGTGCGAAAGATTGGGAGTCCTATTTTGTGATCGAACGACGGGGCTCGGCGAACGTGGAGCGGAGGTTGACGCTGGAGACCGTCACGAAAGTCTCGACCGACAAAGTGCTGGAGAACGTCAGGGTGCTGGAAACCTGGCACGATAGGACCAAGGGATTGTACTATGCGTTGGCCGTGTTGAATCGCGCTCAAGCGGAGGCGTCGTTGTTAGATCGGTTGTCGGCGCTGGACAGGACGATCGAGTCGGACATTGCGGAATCGCGGCGCGCGCCGGACAAGTTGATCACGGTTCGCAACTTGCGGAAGGCCGTCCGAAATTTGGTGTTACGGGAGGTGTATAATGCCGACCTACGCGTCGTTCGTCCGAGCGGGCGAGGCGAGGCCTCTCCATATGATGTGAACGACATATCCAAGGAGCTGACGCGATTTCTTTCCACCAACTTGGTTGTGGCGGTGCGTATGGTCGGCGATCATGCCGAAGTCGCTCAACAAGCCTTGATGGAAGGATTAATCCGCGAGGGGATCACCGTGACGGCAGAGAGCGGTGAGAGGGAGGACGTGGCGCTGAGGGTACAAGGCGTCAGCCGACTCTTGCCCGTTGAGATTCGTGATCCTTATTTCAAATACGTTCGCTGGTGCGGCGACGTCGAGGTGATGGACACAGCGAGCGGCCGCCTTCTGGGAGTTGTTTCACGGGGCGGAAAAGAGGGACATCTCACGGAGCGGGAGGCGACGACCAGGGCCTTGCGCGACATGCAGCAACGCCTGTCGTCGGAAGTGGCCGTCCTGATTTCGGCGTATATTTTCGGGGAGGCCGAACTGCCGACGCCGGAGAAAAGGTCGGCTGGTTGTCCGAGAGATGAGCGGTCCAACGAAATAAAACCGTAACGATTCATCGACCATGATGAGGAGGGGTGACACGGTGAGCACGATCGGAAAAACGCCGATGAGCAAGGCTCCGCGGAGTCGGGGCAGAGGATTGACCAAAACAGGCCCGAAAATTTCAAGTCGTTTGGCCAAACAACGGTTGAACGAGCGGTTGAAAGAAGACACCGAGTCGTTCAATCAGGGTAATCTTGCCGTGACCTTGCGGAAGGAAGGTTACGAGGAGTTACCGCTGGACGAGTTGCAAGACCGTCTCTCCAAACTGCCGGGGCCGTTGGCGGAAATCATCCTGAAGGGGAGGGTGTAAGCGGATGCCGTACTATTACTTCGACTCGACAGCGCTTGTGAAACGATACAGCATGGAACGGGGGACCAGGATCGTCAATAAACTGCTGGTCAAGCGGGGAAAGGTCGCCGTTCTTCCGCCTTGGTCCGTGACGGATTTCTACACCGCCATGACCACGCGCGCTCAGGAAGGAAAAATCACCAGGGACGATTGCTATTCGGTGCTCTACAAGTTTGAGATCGAGTCGAAACAGGGGTTGTTTCATTTCATCATCCCGACCGTCGCGACGTATCTCTCGACCAAGGAGTTGGCTTTGGAATATCCGTTTTTGCGCTCGCCGCAGGTGATGCATCTGGCGCTGGCGTTGGAACTGAAGCCGCTCCGATTGACCGTGGTGAGCGCCGACGCCCAGTTGCTGGTCGCCTCAAAGACGGCGGGGCTGCACATCATCAATCCGGAAGAAGATTGACGGCTGCCGTCCGAGAGTCATGACGGTCAGGGTTTGTCCGTCGAAAGTTTTTTGCCGAGACGGCGGGCGAGCCGCACCATGCCGGGTGAACGGTCATCCGGGCTGAGCAGCACGTTCAGCAGGTGCGGGCGGCTCCGGTCCGCAAAGGCCGAAGCCAGACGTTCTTCAAACTCTCGTTGCGTCTCGACGCGGGATCCCATGCCGCTTCCAATCAGTTCGAAGATCTTGTCGTAGCGCCATTCATGCAGGTCGTTGAACGGCCCTTCCAGGATTTCCCGCTCCGTCGAATAGCCGCGGTTGTTCAGGACGACGACGATGGGGGCCAACCCGTATCGGACGCAACTGGCCAGCTCCGTTCCCGTCATTTGGAACGCCCCGTCTCCCACCAGCACAAGGGGACGGAGCGCCGGATCGGCGAACGAGGCGCCGAGGGCCGCCGGCACGGCGAATCCCATCGAGGTGTAATAGGCAGGAGAGAGAAACTCGAAGCGATGACGCACGTGCAGGTCAGCCGCGGCGAACAGCGATTCGCCCACGTCGGCGATGACGACGATCTTGTCCGTCAAGACGGTGTCGAGGTGTCGAAATAGGCCGTTCAAGGTGATCGGCGAATCGGGAGAGGGGGGAGCCTGCGGGGTAATGACGTGGGACGGCGGTTTCCGAAGAGGGAAGACCGGAAGAGGAGCCTGCACAAGGGCTCGCACGAAATCCTGGAACTTGATGGAGTCGAACCGATGATGTTTGATGGCAACCCGGTCGGCCGTGGCGTGGATGGTCCGCCCTTCCGAAAGCAGCGGCGAGCGCACGTCGAGGTCTTCGACGTCGGAAAGAATCGAACCGAGAATCAGAAGGCAGTCGGACTCGTTGATAAATTGCTGGACTTCCTCCCGTCCGATGAGCCCTCCATAGACACCGACGTAGAGGGGATGGTCTTCCCGAATGATGGATTTCCCCAAGAGGGTTGACGCGATCGGAACGTTCATCCGCTCGACCAGTTTGGCAAGATCGTCTTGCAAGCCGAATCGGCCGACCTCTGCCCCCACTAACATGGCCGGTTTCTTGGCCAGGGCCAACATGGACCGTACTTCCGCGACGGCTTCTTCCAAAGCGGCCGGATCGCTTGGCTCATCCTCGATACAGATCGGTTTCACCGTATCGGGTAGGAGAGTGTGGACCATGTCGCGGGGAATCTCCAGGTAGATGGGGCGGCGATAGCGGAGGAGCGCGGCGAACGCCCGATCCATCTCCCGTTCCGCGGTCAGCGGATCATCGAGTGTTACGGCGGCCACCGTCATCCGTTCGAATACCTCGCGCTGCGTGGAGAAATCACGGACCATATGATGAAGATAGGGAGTGCGCGTCCGCTCCGAAAGACCCGGCGAGCCGGTTAGCAAGACCACCGGCGACCGTTCGGCATAGGCGCAGGCGATGGCGTTGACAGTGTTGAGTCCGCCGACGCAATAGGTGACGCAGACGGCGCCGATGCCGTTGATGCGGGCGTAGGCGTCGGCCGCAAAACCGGCGCAGTCCTCTCGGGTCGTGGCGACGTGTTTGATGGGGGACGCTTCGATGAGCTGAAACAGCGAGAGAACGTAGTCCCCGGGGATGCCGAAAATATGGCGGACGCCGAGCCGATGCAGCCGATCCAACACCGCGGAACCGATCGTCACCTTGTCGTTCATCTGCGTGCTCCTTGTTCTCCGATCGGTCTCAGAAAACCATACCCTCGGTTGTCCGTCAAGCCATGCCCGTATCCATGCTCGTATTTTATGAAAGCGCAAAGCCTCTTGATCTTTTTTGCCCGGACAGGGATAAGTGACCCATGGCCATCGGCTCCGACGCGGTGACGGCTCGGATAACGCTCAATCGGCAATGGGCTAGGCACGAGCCCGGCCATCTTTGGGTCTATGCGGGCCACGTCGGTCACATCAAGGGGCAAGCGGTTCCCGGCGACCTGGTCGAAGTCTTCCGGCCGGACGGTCGTCGACACGGAATCGGCTTTTTCAATCCCGCCTCGAAGATCATGGTCCGTCTGTTGACGTTCGAGGATGAGCGTATCGACGAGGCCTTCTGGAGAAACAGGATCGACCAGGCGATTCGTCTGCGGCAACGGGTCGTCAACGGAACGAACGCGTATCGGCTGATTTACGGGGAAGGGGACCGACTGCCGGGCTTGATCGTGGATCGCTACGATCACGTTCTGGTGATGCAAACGTTGTCCTATGGGATGGACCTTCGTAAAGACATGCTGGCGGACATCCTGATGCAGGCGACGGGTGTGTCGGCCGTCTATCTCAGGAACGATGCGAAAAGCCGGAGGCTGGAAGGATTGCCTCTCGAACGAAAGTTTCTCCGCGGCGGAGAGCCGACGGAAGTCGAAATCAAAGAAGGGCAGGCGCGATTTTTCGTCGATATCGAGCGAGGCCAGAAAACCGGATGGTTTTGCGATCAGCGTGAGAATCGGCTGGCGGCGGCGAAGCTCGCCGAGGGCGGAGAGGTTTTGGACGTGTTCTGCCATACCGGCGCGTTCGGCATCCATGCGGCGTTGGCCGGAGCGCGTTCGGTGGAAGGACTCGACGTCGGCGAGGAAGCATTGGTCTCGGCACGCCGGCACGCGGTCATGAATCGGATGGAGTCACGATGTCTCTATCGAAAGGTGGATGCTTTCGAGGAAATGCGCAACCTCGTCAAGGCCGACCGTCGTTACGATCTGGTGATGCTCGATCCCCCGGCCTTTGCCAGGAGCAAAGAAGCGATTCCCCGCGCACTGGCCGGCTACAAAGACGTCAATCTCTTGGGAATCAAGCTGCTCAAACCGGAAGGATTCTTGATCACCAGCTCCTGTTCGCAACCGGTCTCGGAGGAAGCGCTCTGGGGGGCGGTTCGATCGGCGGCGAGAGACGTCGGGCGGCAGATACGACTTATCGAAAGCCGCGGCCAGGGGTCTGATCATCCGGTTCTCGCCAGTATGCCCGAGACACGGTATCTCAAGTGTTTCATCGCGCAGGTCTTTTAGCTCGGAATCCGCGGGTCGTGGAGGGCTTCACTCTTGTGTGTGGGCGAAGTCCAAGTTTATGATGGCGCCCGCAGCGGGCGAAAACATTGAAGCAAGGCAAGAAAATGGTGATGAAGGAGCGTCAAGCATGAAGAACAGGGGATCTGTCGAGCAAACGGGTGCCGTAAGGATCGAGCGGGATACGATGGGCGAATTGGCCGTACCGGCCGACGCCTACTACGGCGTGCAAACGGCGCGCGCGATCGAGAACTTTCCCATCAGCTCTCTACGGATGCCCCGTTCGATGATTCGGGCGATGGGGTTGATCAAGCGGGCGGCGGCGACGGTGAACCATTCGCTGGGTCTCCTCGACAAAACGATCGCGGACGCCATTTATCAAGCGGCCGGCGAAGTGGTGGAGGGGAAGCTGGACGGCGAATTCCCAGTGGATATTTTTCAGACCGGCTCCGGCACTTCCACCAACATGAACACAAACGAAGTGATTTCCAACCGGGCCACCGAGTTGCTGGGCGGCGCTCGCGGCAGCAAACTGGTGCATCCCAACGATCATGTGAATCTCGGTCAGTCGAGCAACGACGTGATTCCGACCGCTATCCATATCGCCGCGTCGGAGACGATCCACCGACATCTTTTGCCGGCTTTGAGTCGCTTGCACAAGGCGCTCGATGGTAAGGCCAAAGAGTTCGACGGGATCGTCAAGATCGGTCGCACGCATCTTCAGGACGCCACTCCGGTGCGGTTGGGGCAGGAATTCAGCGGCTATGCCCGCCAGATCGAGCTGGGGATCGAACGGGTGAAGCGGGCGCAAGCGGCGCTGGCCGAGGTTGCTCTCGGAGGGACCGCCGTCGGCACGGGGCTGAACTGTCACCCGGAGTTTCCAGCAAAAGTTTTGGCGATCATTTCGAAGGAGACCGGCTGTACGTTCCGAGAGGCGGCGAATCATTTTGAAGCACAGTCGGCACAGGATTCGCTGGTCGAAGCCAGCGGGGCCTTGCGGACGATGGCCGTGAGTCTCATGAAGATCGCCAATGATATTCGCTGGCTTGGGTCCGGCCCGCGCTGCGGGATCGGGGAGATCTTTTTGCCTGAAACCCAGCCCGGCTCTTCCATCATGCCGGGAAAGGTTAATCCCGTGATTGCCGAATCCGTCACCATGGTTTGTGCCCAGGTGATCGGCAATGACGTGACAATTACGGTGGGAGGACAGGCCGCTAATTTTGAATTGATCGTCATGCTCCCTGTCATGGCATATAATCTGCTGCAATCCATCGAGTTGTTGGCAACCGTTTCCAACAATTTTGCCGCGAAATGTGTCGAGGGGATTAAGGCGAATGAAGAGCGGTGCCGAAGTTTGATCGAACAGAGTCTGGCCATGTGTACGGCCCTGGCGCCGGAAATCGGCTATGAAGCGGCGGCCACATTGGCGAAAGAGGCCTACAAATCCGGACGAACGGTCAGAGAAGTGGCCATGGAGCAACAGGTGCTGCCGGAGGCTCGCCTCGCCGAGCTGCTCGATCCCTGGCGCATGACCGAGCCGGGCGGACCGGTCGGCAGTGCCGGGGGCTAGCCTACCAGGATCCCGGCTTTCGAGCCCATCTCTCCTCAGACCTGACGGAGGAATGATGAGGAAGCACAGGTTCATCATTGTCGGCAAGACGCTGGGCTCCCTATTCTGTCCCTTTCTTACGGTGCCGGTTGCCGTTCTCTTCATAGGATGCGCAGCAATAGACCGTCAACTTGCTCAAAGTGAACAGGATCGCGTGGGGCTCACCACCGGGACGAGGGGAGGAGACTGTTGCGTGATGGCCAGAGGAACACCGAAGCAAACGGCCTTGGTGCGAACGGCGACGGGGTTATTAGGGCGATCATCGATTCGTCTCAACGGCCGAGCCTATTCATCGGACTGTTCGGGCCTCGTTCGGGCTGTCTATGCGATCCAACAGATCGACTTGTACAGTGGGTTGGGTGATCTGGATGGCGGAAACGGCGTGGGACGTATCTATACCCACGTGATGCAACATGGAAGCATTCATTACGGGCCGACCGTCCGCCCGGGAGACGTAGTCTTTTTTCATAATACGTGGGATTTTAACGGCGACGGTTTGCCGAATGATCCGCTCACCCATGTGGGAGTAGTGGAGCAGGTGGAACGTGACGGCACCGTGACATTTGTGAGTTGGGTGTCGTCAGGGGTTGAACGGTACCGGATGAATCTTCAACGGCCCGATACACATAAGGCCGGAAACGGCCGGATTCTCAATGATTATCTGCGACGAAAGGGGGCTGGTGACCATCCGACCACTCGGTACTTAACCGGGCAACTCTTCGCCGCCTTTGGAACGTTGCTCCGGTAATTCTTTTATTTTGACCCAGCAAGAGATCAATGGAAGCTAATAAGGGTAAGAAATATATTGGCTTGGCCTTGTTCGATGAAAAAGAGCTAAAAAGATGTAAGGACCATGAACAGGTGTTAAAACTGAAGGAAATCGTGTAAAAAAATTTTACCCAGATCACTTGTCATATCTCACTGAAAATAAATAAAAAAATATTTCTATTGATAACAGATCAAGCTGGAGCTGTAAGAAAGATTTACAGTCAGAGAAACCTGTTACAGGAGAAATTTCATAAAATCATAAAACTGATCAATAAGTTAGACGATAATATGGGAAAAGCATGAAATTTGCTTGGGCTTAGTATGTAAAGAAGACGGCTGATTAGGGCATAAGAGGGGAGCAAATCATGAAGACAACAGGAAAAAGGGGAATGGTTTTCGGTGCCATTGTAGGAGCGGTGAGCATTCTGCTCTTACAGGCGCCGGCCTGGGCCTTGCCGATTGTGTTTAATTTAGGCTATGGGGGGACTGTTTCCTATGGGGGCGGGACCAGCGCCTTT
>JAIWOH010000103.1 GCA_020216985.1 Nitrospira sp. | reverse complement strand
AGATTAATACACTAATTAATAACACTCATTTTAGCCTGAAAACCATCACAAAGCCAAGCTACAAAAGAACCATAATAACAACAAGAGGTTGGTGCCAAACTTCTAGCGGTTTGCTCGGATTGTCGATGGGTCATTAACTGCTGGGCTCGCTGTCGGCTTTATGGAATGCATTTCTATCAGAAGAGTTGGCCTGGAGATGTTCGTCGAACAACCCCAGCAATATCGGTTTAGATGCGCATGCCATTGTTTTTATTTGTATATATCAATGCTCGATCAAAATTCTCATAATCCCAGCTCACAAGGTAGCCTTGCTGCTTCGCAGAATTCCTCTGCATGTCCCAAGATGCGTGCCCAAGAGTGGAAGGGAGGGAGGGAATTGAGTACAATGAAAAGCCTTGATCGGGTTCTCTCAGGGGGATAAAGGAAGGATTGGTCCATCGGCACCGGCCCTGTGAGGGGAAAAGGAATAAAGGAGGAATGGGACCATGCTGGGCACCGATATTCGCGGCATCATGGCGGAAGAAGAGGAAGTCCAACGCCGGCAAGAAGCGCTGAAGTCGTTGATGATCATGCGCGCCAAAAAGTTGCGGGAATCATTGGATCAGCGGATCAAACGAGCAAGGAGTCGCGGTGATTGGATGATGCTTTCCAAGGCGGAGTGTGCGGATCTCCACAAACAAGAGAAGGCCTATCTCCGTTCTCAGTTGGAACAGCTACGGTTTGAGCAAAATCGAACGAAAGGAAAACTCACGGCGTTGAAGCGGGCAAAGGCCAGGGCTCAGCGTATCCGCGCCGCCGAGGCCGAGGCTGAACGTAGGCGGCGCTGAATTTTCGATCATGTCTTGGAATGCCATCAGCCAGGTCCAGCTTGACGACCGAGGACTCGATAGTTGTCTCCTCGCACGTTGACCCGTCGCCAAAGCGCACTGATTCGGCGACTCCTGCGCGATGGAAAAACGCGGGGAGGGGAGGGAGTCTTTGTGCTGGAAGGCGCCAAATCCTGCGAAGAAGCGATACGTCGGCGTCCCCAAACGGTCGTGAGCCTGATTCTGTCGCCACAGTATTTGCGAGCGGAAGATGAGGCGGGACGAATGGCGCGAGACAGGCTGACGGTCCCCCAGTTCGTTTGTTCGGATGCGACGTTCGCCACTCTGTCCGATGTGCAGGCACCCCAGGGTATCATGGCCGTGATTCGCCGGCCGCGGTGGGACGAAACACGGGTGCTGGAACAACCGAAAATCATGGGAATCTATGGGGACCGGCTTCAAGACCCTGCTAACGTCGGAGCCATCATTCGGACGGCTGCGGCGCTTGATCTGGCGGGAGTGTGGTTGAGTCCGGATTCCGCCGATCCATTCGGCCCCAAAGCCGTTCGCGCGGCCTCGGGCGCGTTATTGAGTCTCCCGGTTTTTCGAGAGGCGGACATCCGAGATTTGGCGAGGCGTCGTTGCTCGATCTATTCCGCGTTGGTGCCGTCGCCGGACACCGTTTCTCTTCGCAGTCTCCGAGCCGTTCCCTCCCGCCTGATGATTGCCGTCGGCAACGAGGGAGATGGGTTGGCGCAAGATATTGTCCGCCTTTCCACCGTCAAGTTCACCATTCCGCTCTCCAGAGGGGTTGAGTCGTTGAACGTCGCCGCGACGGCGGCGATCTCGGCATTTTATCTGAGCGCGCTTCAGGCCAACGCATAACGGTGCTTGCGGAAACAGCGAAAATGAGAGGCAGTGCTTCTTCTGGGATGGCCTAGTTTCGGCGATTCATATAAAAGTGGTTACGATCGAGCCGATCGAATCGGCAGGGAGATCGGATCGGCGATAAGGCGGATTCTGCGTCGATTTCATTGAAAATCCTGGGAGTTCTCTCTATAGTGCGGCATGGATCGTATGGAAGACGACGGTCCACACCATAAAAACCATAAAATGGTGTATCCGGTTGCTTGCCGCCCGAATCGGTCCGCTCGTCCTCGTTCAATGGCTATGTTGTTCTTTTTTTTGTTGCTGCTGTGGTTCTCATGCGTCCCGATCTCCTTGTTTTCAATCACAGGGGAGGTATCTAAGGCGTTTGCCGAATCTCCTCGTGTCTACACACTGGATACCATTGTCGATCTGGCGTTGGCCAAGAACCCGCTGGTCTTTTCCGCCGAAGGCCAAATTGAAGCGCAGCGCGGTTTGCAGACTGTGGCCGGCGCTTACCCCAATCCGACGATCGCCGGCTTGGGTGGACACGGCATGTTGCGAGATGCGGGCCGCGCCGGCCTTGGCTCGTTTTCAGGTCGTGAGTCTCTGACCGAATACAACGTCACGGTCGGCCAACCGCTTGAGTGGCCCACGATGCGTGAGGCGCGCCGGCGCGTGGCGGATCTCGGGCTGTCGACGGCAAACGCCGGCCTCATGGAGACACAACTGAATTTACGATCACAGGTCAAAGTGGCCTTCTATGGTCTCTTGCTGGCTAGACAGGACGCCGCGCTGGCCAGACAAAACCTGGGAATCGTCGAAGGAGTCCAACGGATCGTCAAGGCAAGGGTGAAATCCGGCGAGGCGCCGCAGTTTGAGTTGATCAAGGCCGAAGTCGAGGTTCTGAAAGCCAGACAACAGCTCGCGCGTGCGGAAAATGTCGTTCGGATCAACCGAGTGGTCATGGATACCCTGACCGGCGGGGCATTGGGAACCGAATACGACATCGAGGGGGACTTCATGGCGTTCCCTTCGGGCTTGCGCGTCGAAGAGTTGATGAGCAAGATGATGGAGCGCCACCCTGCCATCCAACGGTTGGTCAAATCGGTCGAGCAATCGGATTGGAAGATCGAGTTCGAGCGGCAAATGCGGATGCCGACCGTCACGGTCAACGGCGGCTTTTGGCGTGAAATGGGCAGGGAAGCCTATCAAGGGGGACTGTCGATTCCGTTGCCCTTATGGTATCGCCGCGAGGGAGAAATCGCATCGTCGATGGGAACGAAGCGCAAAGAAGAGGCGGAACTGCTGCGGGTACGCAATGAGTTGACGATGGCGATCCATCAACATTATCAGGACGCCAGGACCACGGCCGAGCTGATCGAGGTTTTCGACAAGGGATTGCTCAAACAGGCGCAGGAAGCGCTCCGGTTGGCTCAGTTCAGTTTTCAGCAGGGCGCCTCCAGCTTGCTCGAGGTATTGGACGCGCAACGAGTGCAGCGACAAATTCAATTGGACTATGCCGAAGCGCGTCACAATCTTTCGGTCTCGCTGGCCAAGCTCGAACAGGCCGTCGGGGGAGGATTTTGATGACGGGACGGCCGGAACGCGATCGCTTCCGGATGCTGAACCGCGCGGCGGGCATGCGCGCGCACTTGCTGCTCCCCGTTGCATTGGGGGCCGCGCTATGCGGGTTGGCGGCATCGGAATGGGGCTGCGAGAAGGCCCAACACGACGCGATCGCCGACAAACCTCCCAGCCTTTCGGCGCCTCCCGGAGTGGTGACCTTGTCAGCTGAGGAAGCGTCTCGCATCGGGCTGGTCGTTCAACCCGTCGCCAGAAGCGATTTCCGAACCCATCGCGACTTTCCCGGTATTGTGCAGCCCAACCAGCGCAACATGGCCGAAATTACGGCGCTGGTGAGGGGGCGGGTGATCGAGGTATATGCGGATCTCGGTCAGGAGGTCAAAGCCAATCAACCGTTGGCCATTTTGTACAGCAGCGAATTGGGACTGGCCCAATCCGCTTATCTGAAGGCCAAGGCGAAGCTGAACCTGGCGGAACAGTCGTACTCACGCGCTCAGTTTCTTCTTGAAGAGAAAGTGATCGGCGAGGCGGAGGCCCAGCGAAGGCAGGCGGAGCTCTTGAGCATTCAGGCGGAAGCCAACGAGGCGCACGATCGGTTGAAGTTGCTTGGGATGACGCCGGAGGAATTTAAGCGGTTGGAACAAAGCAGGGAGATCAGATCCGTAGTGCCGATCGTGGCGCCCTTCGCGGGACGCGTCATTGCACGCAAGCTGACGCGGGGAGAGGTCGTCGAAACGACCGAGAACCTCTTCGTCATCGCGGACCTGTCGGAAGTATGGGTCTTGGCCAACATCCCCGAAAAAGATATCCCCTTCGTGCACGCCGTTCACGCTTCCAAAGGCACTAAGGCAGAGGTGCGCGTGAACGCCTATCCGGGCGAAGTGTTTCACGGAACGATCACCTATGTGGGAGACGTGTTGGATCCCTCGACCCGCACCATGCAACTGCGCATTGAATTGCCCAATTCGGACGGACGATTCAAACCGGAGATGTTTGCGACGGTTCGCCTCTTCTCCGAACCACAGCCGGATCGCTTGGCCGTGCCGGAAGCGGCACTGCAGCATGATCAAGGCAAGACGTTCGTCTTCGTCCAGCGCAAAGCGACCGAATACGAAGTGCGGGAAGTCGAAGTCGGCGAGTCCAACGGCGCACTGACGTCGATTCTCACCGGTCTCGAGGAAGGGGAACGGATCGTTACCCACGGCGCCTTTCTGTTGAAGTCCGAGCTGCTCAAGAAACTGGTCTGATGGTCTCCCGTCTTCTCGATGTTTCTCTTCGTCAGCGGCTGCTGATCGTCCTGCTCTCGCTTCTGATCGCCGGTGGAGGGCTCTATGCGTTCAGGACCATTCCCATCGACGCGTTTCCGGACGTCACGAGCGTGCTCGTCCAGGTCGTGACCAAAGCGCCCGGTCTCTCACCCACCGAGGTCGAACGATTGGTGACCTATCCGATTGAATTGCAACTGACCGGCGTGCCCGCCGTCACCGAGATGCGATCACTGACGAAAGTGGGGCTCTCGTTGGTGACGATCGTGTTCGACGATTCGATGGATATCAATCTCGCGCGCCAACTGGTGCTCGAACGGCTTCTTGAAGTGGAGGAATTGCTTCCTCCCGGCGCCGAGCCGATGTTGGTTCCCAACAGCACGGGACTCGGCGAGGTGTTTCAATACTATCTGGATGGGCCGAGCAATCCGCCGGCGGACGACGCGGAGGAGTATCGGCGGCTCATCGATCAACGCACGATCCAGGATTGGGTCATCCGTCCTCTGTTGAAGGGCACACCGGAGGTGATCGACGTCAATTCGATGGGGGGCTACGTCAAGCAATATCAAGTGCTGGTGGAGCCGGCTATGCTGCGGAAGTACAACCTCTCGTTGCGCGAAGTATTCGAGGCCGTGGCCAGAAACAACGCCAACGCCGGCGGCAATATTTTGGAGAAACATGCCGAAAAGTATATCGTGCGGGGGCGGGGCCTGATCCGCTCGCTTGAGGACATCGAGCGCATTGTCGTCAAAGAAGTCGGAGGGACGCCGGTGTTCGTGGGAGACATCGCCAACGTCGTGATCGGGCACGCCGTGCGCCATGGAGCGACGCTGCTCAACGGCAAGCGCGAAGTCGTGAGCGGAATCGTCCTGATGTTGCGGGGGGGAAATGCCAGAGACGTGGTGGAAGGCATCAAGGCTCGCATCGAGGACATCCATGCCAAGGAGCTGTTGCCGAACGGAATGCGCATCGTGCCGTTCTATGACCGGATCGAACTGATCACCGCTGCGCTGAACACGGTGTACAAGGCTCTCGCCGAAGGCGTGACGCTGGTGGTCGTCGTGTTGTTCCTGTTTCTGGGTAATATTCGCAGCGCGCTGATCGTCGTGGCCACATTGATACTCGGTCCGTTGGCCACGTTTATTGTGATGGGGCAGGTCGGGTTAACAGCCAATCTCATGTCGCTCGGAGGCCTGGCCATCGCAATCGGCATGATGGTCGATGGATCGGTCGTGGTGGTGGAAAACGTCTATCGCCACCTGTCGCATCAATCGTCCGCCGGCGTCTCCAAATCGGAGCTCATCAGAGAGGCGGTCAAAGAGGTCGGCCAACCGGTGGTGTTCGGCATTCTCATCATCATCGTGGTGTTTCTGCCTCTGCTCTCCCTGCAAGGGATGGAAGGCAAAATGTTCAAGCCCCTTGCCTATACCATCATGATCGCACTGTTGGTCTCGTTAGTGCTCTCGCTCACGCTTTCTCCGGTTCTCTGCTCGTTGGCGTTGACGCGCGGATCGGAGAACGATCCGTGGATCGTGAGAGCCGCCAAAGGGCTGTATGCTCCGGCGCTGCGATGGGCGTTGGGGCATCGTCTCGTCGTGGTGACGCTGGCGGTCGGCGCGTTGATCGGCAGCCTGATGTTGGTTCCCTTTTTGGGAAGCGAATTTATTCCCATTTTGAACGAAGGAGCCATGGCTCCCCAAACGATCCGACTGCCGAGCGTGTCGCTGGAAGCCTCTCTTGCCATCGAAAAACGAGCGCAACAGGCGATCATGGAGTTCCCGGAAGTCGAGATGGTGGTCTCGAAAATCGGTCGCACGGAGTTGGGCAACGATCCTCAGGAGCCGAATGAAAGCGATCCTGTCGTCAGGCTGCGCCCGCTCGATCAATGGACGACGGCGAAGACGATGCCGGAATTGATGCAGAAGGTGAGAGAACGGCTCTCGCAGGTGACGGGCGCGACGTTTTTGATCAGCCAACCTATCCAACAACGGGTAGACGAGTTGATTTCCGGCGTGCGGACCGAGGCGACGGTCAAGTTGTTCGGTGACGACTTGGAGGTGCTCCGAACCAAAGCCGAGGAAATCGCCGCTGTGCTTGGAACCGTGCGCGGCGTCCGCGACATAAAGGTCGAGCAATTGTTCGGTCAACCCTATCTCACGATCGACATTGATCGAGGCAAGATCGCGCGGCACGGGTTGAACGTGGCCGACGTGCGGCAGATCATCACGACGGCGATCGGCGGCGAAGTGGCGACGCGGGTGTTTGAAGGCCAGCAACGCTTCGATCTCGTCGTTCGATTTCCGGAACAGTATCGGGACGGGGTGGACGCCATCAGCAACATTTTGTTGATGGACCAGACCGGAGCGCTGATTCCCTTGGCGGACCTCGGCACGATCAAACTTGAAGAAGGACCGGGTCGGATCAGCAGGGAGCGCCTTCAACGGTACGTCTCGATCGGCTTCAACACGTTGGGGCGCGACATCGGCAGTCTGGTGGCCGAGGCGCAACGCAAAATCGCGCAGCAAGTCGTGCTTCCCACCGGCTACACAGTGTCGTGGGGCGGCTCGTTTGAGAACATGGAACGGGCCATGTCAAGGCTGCGCGTCATCGTTCCGGTGACGATCGGGCTGATTTTTTTATTGCTCTATTCGACGTTCGGCTTTCTTCGCCATGCCGTGCTGATCATTCTCAATCTCCCCTTTGCCTTGATCGGCGGAGTGGTGGCGCTGTGGGTCACGGGCGAGTATCTGAGCGTGCCGGCGTCCGTCGGATTCATCAATCTTTTCGGCGTCGCCGTGCTGAACGGCATCGTGTTGGTGTCGTACATGAACAAGCTCCGACAAGACGGGCATACGTTGGACGAGGCGGTGCTGTCGGGCGCGTTGTTGCGCTTGCGGCCGGTGCTCATGACGGCTTTGGTGGCCTTGCTCGGCTTGGTGCCGTTGGCCCTGGCGAACGGTATCGGCTCCGAGGTCCAGCGTCCGCTGGCGACCGTCGTCATTGGCGGTTTGGTCACCTCGACGTTGTTGACGTTGATCGTGTTGCCGGTGCTGTATCGATGGTTGGAGGGGCGATCGGACGAAGCGAGGCGGGTCTCCACGAGACCGCCCGAATCGGCGATTTCACTTACCCGGCAAGGAATGTCCCCTTAGACGTAGACGACGGCGGTGAAATCATGACGACAAAAATCATCGCTGCGGCAATCCTGCTTGGGGCGGCTTTGGTGGGAGAGCGGCCGGCAGTGGTGGAGGAACAGAAAAAGCCGTCACCGTCCAGAATTGATCAAGGCAAGAAAATCTATCTGAAACACTGTGTCGGTTGCCACGGCATCGAGGGGCAGGGCGACGGCTACAAACTGTTGGGTGCCGATCCCGCCATGCTGACCGCTCCCTCGACGCAGAAGAAATCCGACGCGGCATTGCTCAAGACAATCCACGAGGGCAAAGCCGCCATGCCGCCTTGGAACATCCGCCTCTCCGAGCAGGAAGAGCGCGACGTGCTCGCCTATATTCGGACTCTGCGCCGCCGGTGATGGATAGCGATTATGTGCCTTGCTGTCAGCCGTGACAGAGATGCAGACCTACCCGAGCAAATTTTGTCCGGACGGAAAATGGTAAACCGGACGGTAACCAGGAGGTTGTATACATGCTCAAGAAGCGGTACACGCCCGAAAAGATCATCTAACACTTACGCATGATTGAATTGGAAACCGGGAGCGGCCTGTCAGTGCTCAATACTTGTCCAAGATCCAAAATTGGGATTGCGGAGCAAACGTATTACCGGGGGAAGAAAAAGAGTAGGGATGGGCTCCGTGTCGATTCAGAGGCGATCAGAGGCGAAGCGGCAACTGATGATCGCCGCCCATCTCGGCACACCGGCCTGGCGAGTTACCTATCATTGCGGGTTATTTGAAGAGGCGTCGGGAAACTTTCATCTGGCTCTACAGCACTACGAAGAGGCGATCGCGGCGAACGACGAGGGCGGGAAGTGGCTCTGGCGCGGCGGGATGGGATCATCACGGAGACTCGATAGGGGGAAGACCCCGACGCCGTGCCCACTGATGACGATCGACAGTGATGGGTTGAGAGAGAGAAAATCGCGCCGACTTTTGTCAGAGCAAGGGCCGGTGCGTTGATAGTGTCCGGCCGGCTTTTTAGGCCGGTTTGACGGTCAGCGATTCGGCCAGCTCGTCCAAAAGAGACTTTGTTTCGTCCCATCCGAGACAGGCGTCGGTGATCGAGACGCCGTACGCGAGCGGAACTCCCTCTTTCCATGTTTGCTTTCCGGGGTGGAGATTGCTCTCCAGCATGAGTCCCATGATCGACTGGCGGCCTTCGCGGAACTGACGGAGGACTTCGCGGGCGACGGTGCCTTGACGACGGTGGTCTTTGCTTGAATTGTCGTGCGAACAATCGATCATGATCGGGCGGGCGATGTGTTCGCCTGCCACGGCCGTCTCGGCCTTGGCGACGTGCTCGGCGTCATAGTTGCTTTTGCCCCCCCCGCCACGGAGGACGATGTGTCGATCCGGGTTGCCCATGGTTTTGATGATGGAAGTTTGGCCGTCGGCGTTGATGCCGACGAAGTGGTGAGGGGCTCGTGCCGAAATCATGGCGTTGACGGCGACCTGGAGGTTGCCCTCTGTGCCGTTTTTGAATCCGACGGGCATGGAGAGACCGCTGGCCATCTCGCGGTGAATCTGGCTTTCGGTGGTGCGCGCGCCGATCGCCGTCCAACTGATGAGATCGGCGGTGTATTGGGGCGTGACCGGATCCAGCAGCTCCGTGGCGCAAGGCAGGCCGAGCTGGTTGATTCGAAGCAGGATCGTCCGAGCCAGCTCCATCCCGCGCGCGATATCACAGGTGCCGTCCAAATGGGGGTCGTTGATCAAGCCTTTCCAGCCGACGGTGGTCCGAGGTTTCTCAAAATAGGTCCGCATGATGATCAGAAACCGGTCGCGCAGGGCGTCGGCGACCGGCTTTAGTTTCTGGGCGTAGTCGAGCGCAGCCTCGGGATCATGGATCGAGCAGGGCCCGACGATGATGACGAGGCGATCACGGTCTTGCCCATGAAGGATCTTTCTGACGGCTTCGCGGGTTTCGACGACCAGTTTGGCCGCTTGGTCCGTGATGGGAAGTCTGGTTTTGATCGTGCGGGGTGAAGGTAGCGCCTTGATCTCGATGACATGCTGATTGTCAATGGGTCTGTTCACGGTGATCCTTTCAGGAAAAATGGTCTCGATGCCGTAGAGTATAGGAAATGTTGGGGAAAAGTCCAGCAGGGTTGACGTAACGCATTGAAGATCCGATGAAAATATTCGCGATGTCTATTCAATTTGACAGGCGCGCCCACCTTGTGTTACCCGCTATGTCCATGGTCGAACCACGATGGTCCACAAGGTTCCAAGCCGGCCTTTCGGCCTTTTTGATGGTGCTTCTGCTGGCCCTTGCGCCGTTTGCCGTCGCGCAAGACGTC
>JAIWOH010000102.1 GCA_020216985.1 Nitrospira sp. | reverse complement strand
CACCATGCGTTGGCCGCCGCGGACACCGACGGCCACGAACATTCGGCCCACGACATTTGCCAGTGGGTTGACGACCACATCGCCGGTTCGATCGATTGTGATCTGCCGCGCCTGATTCCCGGTGATCTGGTTTGGTTGCCGGTAAGCACGGCGGAAGAGGCTCTGTTCTCGGCGACGCTCTCGCTCGTCGGCCCTTCCCGCGCTCCGCCGCGTCTCTAGACAAGCACTGACTCACAGCAATCACATCATGGTGGGTGGAAGGGACTTGGGCTGCCCAAGCCGCCTATCCTCCGTCATTTTGCTTGTCACCGTCTTATGAGTGAGCGAGGAGGAGCGTATGGTTGTCGCAGGAAGAAGGGTGTCGTGTGTCGGGCTGATTGTCACGGTCGCGATGGTCGCGGGAACGGCGTGGGGAGAAGATGCAGGAGGTGGTACCGGGAAAAGTGCCGATAGGAGGACGATCAGCGGGGTCGTTCAAAACCAAGATCTTCGGCGTGTGCCGCAGGCCGTCATTGAGGTGAAAAATCAAGAGGGCGACGTCGTGGCTTCCGGCGTTTCGAACGATGCGGGAGAATTCAAGATTGCGGTGACTGACAAGGGCACCTACTCGGTCAGCGCGGTGCAGGACACCTATCGAAGCGAATATGTGGTGCTCACCCTGGAAGAGGAGTCGTCCAAGTCCGTCACGCTTACGTTGTCGCAGACGAAGGAAATCGCACTGGAGGTCGTCTCGCCCCTGCCGCCTCTTTCAACGGCGGCATCCAGTGAGACCTATTCCCTCAGCCGGAAGGAAGTCGACATGTTGCCGAGGGGAAACAACAACGAGTTCCACGACGTGTTGTTGACGATTCCCGGCGCGGTCTATGGATCGCTCAAGCAGGTCCATATCAGGCAGGACCACGCGAATCTCCAAATCCGAATCGACGGCGTGCCGATTCCTGACACGGTGTCGTCTACCTTTTCGGACGTGATTACACCTCGAGCCTGGGAGCGGGCCGACATCGTCTTGGGAGGGATGGAGGCCAACGTCGGGAACAAGACGGCGGCGTTGATCGACGTCACCACCAAGAGCGGCACGAAGCCAGGGTTCGGATCGATCCAAATGTTCGGCGGCTCGAACAACACGATCAACCCTTCCTTTGAATACGGCGGCGCGGTCGGCGAGAAGTTCCGCTATTACTTTCTGAACAGCCATACGGCGACGAACCGCGGCATCGAGCCCCCGACGCTCGGACGTCCCACCTATCACGGTCAAAGCGAGCGCAATCAAACGATGTTCCGCGGTGACTATCAGGTGAGCAACCGTGACAATTTCACGCTGTTGTTTCTCAACTCCATCGCCAAGTATCAAATTCCGACGTCGCCGGGACAGGAGCCGAATCCGGTGATCACGGGGACGCTCAACGGTCTGTTGCCGGGCGGGTTTTCACCGGTTCCCTCGGAAATGATCGATGAGAATCAAAAGGAAAATAATCAATACGGCCATCTTGTGTGGCGGCACGACGTCGATACCAGAAACTTTTTCAGTTTGGCCGGGTACATTCGTCACACGAGGGCGACGTTTCGGACCGATCCGTTCAACGTGCTGGCCTATGTGCCGGATGAGACGGAGCCGTTTTCGGCCGGGAGCCAGGATCGAACCGCCTATTCGGGCGGCGTCCGGCTGGACTACACCTACGTCCACAGTAAGGAGCACTTGATCAAGGCGGGCTTTCAGGTCGATCGCACCCAGGCGATCAACAAGACAAGGCTCACGGCGTTCGACAGCGGACTGACCGATTTGGTGAATCTCAACGCCGACAACCGATTGATCGGGTGGCGGCAAGAGTTTTGGGTTCAGGACCAGTGGACGCCGAACGACCATTGGACGTTCAACGTCGGCGTGCGGGCCGATACGGTGCAGTATCTTCGTCACGAGGGACAGGTGAGCCCGCGAATCGGCGTGACGTACCGATACAACCCGTTCCATGCGTTCCATGCGTTCTATGGCAGGCTGTTCACGCCGCCCAATTTGGAGGCCATCTCGTTCGCCAAGCTGAATACGATCGGCACCACGGCGGAGCCGGAAGACACGACGAACAATCCCCCCAGGGCCGAGCGGGCCCATTATTTTCAAATCGGCAGCGTCCACGCGCTGGGGGAGTGGGCGACGTTGCAACTCACGGGCTACTACAAACTGGCCAACTATTTGTCCGACGCCGGCCAGTTCGGGACCACGCCGTTGCTCAACTACTTCGCGTTCGAGCGGGGATGGAGTCGAGGAGCCGACGCGGCGCTCAAACTGTGGCTGATGGACGATCTGACGGTTCGCGGGAATATCGCGTGGGGACAATGCAAGGGGTACGGATTGCAATCGGGGCATTTTCTCCTGCACGGCGAGGAGATCGCCGACATCAATTCGCCGGGCGGCATCTTCTGCGATCACATGCAGATCCTGACCGGCTCGGCCGTCGTGAGTTACCGGCTGCTGGACCGGACGACGTTGACCGGCCAGATGTTGTTCGCATCCGGATTGCGGACGGCGGAAGAAGGGGCCAAGACCAACTCCACCCACAGTCCGTCTTACACGATTTACAATCTGTCGATTTCCCATATCGTGCCGTTGCCGTGGCACAGGCAAAAGATGCTGTTGGCGTTTGACGTCGTCAACGTGTTAGACCAACAGTACTTCATCAATTTCGGCGAAGGAAGCATCGGACTAGGCGTGTCGCACGCCGGGATGCCGCGGTCGTTCTTCTTTCGGGGGCAATGGTTTTTCTAACGTGAACGAAAGGCCGTCCATGAATCGTTGGGCGAACGTCTTCCACACGGTCGATAGGGGCATAGCTTGGATTATTGTCGTATGGCTGTTGATACACCCGGCCGCCGCGTTGGCGGCGGCCGGCGACACGGCCACGCATGAGAGCGACCATGCCGAGGATGTGCTTGAGCTGCCGGAGGTTCACGTCCACGGCCTGCCGTTGAACAAAGATCGGCAATTGGGCCCGGTGGCTCTCTTCACGCCGTGGCCTGATATCCCGCCGTCTCTTCAAGGGAAAGAACTGGATGATTGGATGAAAGCTCGGCTGCTCGTGTCGAAAGAGGCCAAAGTGACCGTCGTCGTCTTGGAACCCTGCAAACATCGGGAACTGACCCGCGCCGGGGTCGATGCCCTTGGGAGGTGGCGATTCGATCCGCAACTCAACGGTGACGATCCCGTGGACGGCGAACTGACGGTCCGTATTCATTTCAGGACTCGATAAAGAAAGAACGTCTTGCCGCGCATCGTTTGTGAAACAAACGGACGGGTAAAGATTCCTGAAATGAATGATTGATGATCGATGGACGACGCCCGATGCCCGATGCTTGACGAATGGTGGATGACGCCGTATCGTCCTGTCGATGAGTCTCGATGAGTCTCTGTTCTATGCCATCAACGGCTTGGCCGGGCAATCGGCCCTGGTCGATCAGTTTTTCCTCCTGATCGTCAACCGCAGCACCCTCTACGTGCCGGCCGCTTGCGCGATTGTCTGGTGGGTTTTGGCCTACCGACGGGAAGCTCTCTATGGCGGGCCTCTATTGGCGGCGTCGGTCGGCCTGGCCGATTTTCTCGGGGGCCAGTTGAAGTGGGTGTTTGAACGGGTGAGGCCCTGCCGGGCGCTGAGCCAAGCGATCAGCGTTGAGCCAGGCGGCTGCGGAGGCTTGTTCAGTTTTCCATCGAATCACGCCGTCAATACTGCCGCGGTAGCCGCCTTTATTCAGGTGTTGTATCCCAAAGCCGGCTGGATCTGTTGGCCGATTGTCGCGTTGGTCGGCTTTGCTCGTGTTTACGTGGGAGCCCATTATGTCACGGACGTGCTTGGCGGTTGGCTGATCGGGGGAGCGATCGGCGCAGGATTCGCCTGGCTCTTGTTGCTGTGGCCTGCTTTTCGGAAGAAGCCGGTTCCACAGGCGTCCGGCGCACGCTCGTGAGAAGATCGGGAGGCTCACCGATTCGCTTCTGACGATCGATTCCGTTCGTAAAACGGCATGGGCCTTCCGAGTCCGGGGGAAGCTCATCATACAGAAGCGGTCTCCACACAGCTAAGCAAGCGGCTCGTCAGAACTTCGACATCATACCCTCGGCCGATCAAGACGATCGCCGGATCAGGCTCGTCCAGCAACATGATGGGAGCGATCGTCGGCTCGGCCGGCGGCGCGTACTGAAACTCCTGCAATTCCGGCTTCCCGGTGAATCGGAAGAAACCCTTGGCCCGCTCAAGTTCCTTGGGAAGATCTTGGAGCCAAGCCAGGAATCGTTCTTTGTTCAAGGGACCGGCCAATCGGACGGTGGTGGCGATGGGATGGTAGGCCGCGCGTTGAACGGAGGGGGAACGAGCAACGTCGAACAAGACGTTTGTGGCGGCGTGGCGTCCGGTGGACAGGCGGGAACCAAGGGAAGGGTGGGGGCCAAGCAGCTCCGCGACGTCGAGCCTTGCGTGGGACGTTTCCCAGAGACGCGCATAGGGGTTCTGTTCGATGATCGCCGCACGAAATTGCTCCCAGTGGCCGGGCACGTACAGGTCTTGTTTGTTCAGAATCAGCTCATCCGCGCACCGGATGGCCTGGGTCGCGACGTAGGCGGCGGAGTGGCTGGATTCCGTCGAGACCGGATGAAGCAGCGCGATCACCCGTTCAAGGGAAGCCAACCGCGCCGTATAGAGGTCGGTGACCGCGTCGATCACTTCCGAGGGATCGGCAAGTCCTGAACATTCGAGGATCAACACGTCCGATCCATACGAGCGCACCAACTCGGCGATGCCCCAAGAGAGATCTTCCTTTGTATCGCAACAGACGCAGCCGCCCGCCAGGTTCATGACCTGTTCGGCCAGAGTGCCGGCGCGCGGGCCGTCGATACTGATTTCCCCCGCTTCGTTCATAAGGACACCGGTTTTTCGCCCTTGCGTCTTCCAGTATTCCAGCAGGCGCATCAAGAGCGTCGTCTTTCCCGCGCCGAGCGAGCCACAGAGCATGTAAAAAGGAACGGGATCCGAACGCATAGTCCTCTTCCCTTGTCCGCCCCCATTGTACAGCCGTCGGGCATAAACCTAAAGAATGTCATCCACCGGCGGGGTTTGGCCTGGTTTGAACGTTACACTGTCCTGATTGTTTTCTGATCCTCGGGAAAAAGACTTTGCTCATCCTGACTTCGCAAGTCGCCACAAAGGCGGCATCGGTACTCTCACGTGTTCAACGAAAGGAGAATGAGATGCAGAGGATCTTGAGTATAATGGCGTTATCGATCATGGCCGTCGGGCTGACGATGATCAACGGAGGAGACGTGGCGGCCGAACGGGGGGAACGATGGGGGTCTGATCACCGACAGATGCCCATTGTGATCGCGCATCGAGGGGCAAGCGGCTACGTTCCCGAGCACACGTTGGCGGCCTACGCGATGTCGATTCTGCAAGGAGCGGATTTTGTCGAGCCCGATCTTGTCATGACCAAAGATGGGCATCTGATCGCGCGCCATGACAATGTGCTTGATCTCACCACGGACGTGTCGCGCCGACCGGAATTTGCCGGGCGCAAGACTACGAAGACCGTGGACGGCGCCGGGGTCACCGGCTGGTTCAGCGAAGATTTCACGTTGGCGGAGATCAAGACGCTCCGTACCGTTGAACGGATTCCGAGCGCGAGGCCGTCCAATACCAGGTTCGACGGTCAGTTTGAGATTCCGACATTGCAAGAGATCATCGATCTGGTCCAGGCATACGAAAAACTCTTGAATCGCCGGATCGGCATTTATATCGAAACGAAACACCCCACGTATTTCGAACGATTGGGGCTGCCGTTCGAAGAGTCGCTGGTCAAGACCCTGCGCAAAAACGGCTATGAGGGGCGCAATCAGCGGGTCTTTATCCAGTCGTTCGAAATCAACAATCTTCGCAAGCTCAGCCGGATGACGAGAATTCCGCTGGTGCAACTCTTGTGGATCGAGGGCAAGCCCTATGACGTGGAAGCGGGAGGAGGCTCGTTGACCTACGAGCAGATGGCGACGCCGGCCGGGTTGGCTCAGATCGCCACCTATGCCCAAGGGGTCGGTCCGGAAAAACGGTTCATTCTGCCTCTCGATTCGGCGGGCAATCTCGATCCTTCTCGTGTCACGCGGTTCGTCCAGGATGCCCATGCCGTGGGGCTGGTGGTCCATCCCTATACGTTTCGCTCCGAGAACGCCTTTCTTCCGATGAATCTTCGATCATCAGGTGATCCCACGGCGTTGGGCGATGGAGCGGGAGAAATTCTCTTGTTCTTGAGGGCCGGGATCGACGGCTTTTTCACGGATCACACGGATCGGGGTGTCGCCGCTCGCGACGCCTATCTCAGAACCAGATGATGGGCTGGAGCGCGAAGCTCGGTACGTTTCCGATGGGAGAGCATGGACTCTCCCATCGGATGTCGTTCGATTGATTGACGAAACCCGTGAAAGGAGTTGAAACGTTCGAACAGTGCTCAATGACGATGGGAGAGCAACTCGGCCGGCTGGTGATGATCGGCCAGCCGGCGAAGGTCGCAATGGACGGTCTCCGAATGACAACACTGGGTCTCCAGTTGGATGGTGAGATGGCGGATGCCGAAATCCGAAGCGACCCGCGCGCGGATCGACTGCAACAGGCCGTTGGTCAACACCGTATCGTCGCCGTCGACCTGCACGTGACAGGTCAACAGAATCAGCCGCGGTTCCACCGCCCACACATGGAGATCGTGGACGTTCTTGACGCCGGGAATCGATTCGATCGTCGCGGCAATCGCAGAAGGGCTGACATGGGGCGGTGTGGATTCAAGCAGCACCTCCCATGATTCCTTGAAAATGGGCCAGGCTCCCTTCACGATGACGATGACGACGATTAGACTGACCAGCGGATCAAGCGCAGACCAACCGGTCAGCAGAATCATGCCTCCGCTCACGACCACGCCGAGCGACACCCAGGCGTCGGCCAACATGTGCCAAAAGGCGCCTCGGATGTTCAGATCGCCCTGTGCGCCCCGCTGAAGCAGCAGCGCGATGCCGAGATTGGCCGCGAAGCTCGCGGCCGCGATCCCCATGATCCAGCCGCCGTCGACGGGCACCGGCTGCCACAATCGTTTGACGGCGAAGAGCGCGATGCCCATGGCCGTCAGCAGCAGAACGAACGAATTGAGGAACGCGGCGATGACGCCGGCGCGGTGATAGCCGAAGGTTTTGCTCTCACTGGACGGTTGCGTGGCGATGAGGTGCGCGTAGAGGGCCAAGAACAGCGCACCTTGATCGACGAAATTGTGCCCGGCGTCGCTCATGAGGCCGATACTGTTCAGCAGCCAGCCGCCGATAAACTCGGCCACGATGATGAAGCCGTTCAGCGCAAGGGCCAGATAGAGGCGGGTGCGCAAACGCTCGAATGAAAGGGGGACGGTCATGTCACAGTCTCGCACGCCCCGGAGGAGGGAGCAAGCCTTCGCCTCAATAGATGGATCGGACAAATAGATCGGACAGATCGGATCGGGATGGTGCGCAGGATCGTCAGCGGGTATTTGTGGTTAATCGTTCGCTGAGGACGGGATACTTGGCGAGCCCCACACCGAAATTCCCGCTGGATCGATCGGCGGCAATGACGCGCACCGTCATGCCGTCCGGCGCGTCGGTGTGACGAGGCACGAAAAACGGCGCTTCGAACTCGGCGTTCCTGCCGCTGTAAAACAGTTGCAGCCGCTCGATCACCAGGTCGCCGATCAGGATCTCACCGTAGATTTCAAGCTTGCGCGAGTCCCAATCGCCGTGGGGCCTGACTAACGATCCAGATAGGGTGCGGATCGAAACCCGCAGGGTGAGGTCTTCACGCGCGACGAGCGGCTCATTCGGCTTGGGCTGTTCGATCTGCACGATGTAGCCGTAAAGGGTCAGCACGATGCCGTCGCCGATCATATCCTGGCCGGGGATGAGCCAGACCCGTTTGCTGACCCGCTGCATCGCCGCCGGATAAGACAATGGCCCCTCTGCGGTAATATCCACCTGAGTGGGATGGAGGAGATCCAAGGTCGTCGTAAAGGAAGCCGAGGATTTGGTGCTGTAGATCGGCTCTTCCAATAGGCGAGGAGTCCGCATGATCTGGTTCTGGTCCCCCGCCTCACCCTGTTGCAGGCCGGTCGCAAGGAGACGGCCGGTTGCGACGTCAGTGATCGTGATGCGGGCGCCGCCGACTTCCTTCCCCAGCACCATCGAGCCGTGGGCGACGACTCGCACCAGGACAGTGGTCGGCTTGGGCTCGTTGAGATGCGGATCCGTCGTCTCTTGGACGATCGGATAGGCGAGGCAAAGAACGGCGTTGTGTGCAACGGAGAGTATGGCCAGACAGGATCGAAACAGGGGGCTGGTCATTTTACCTTGGTGCCGGCGGCGACCGGTTCGAGCACGGTGACCAGACCCTGGACGTCCGTGTCTCCGGCGGCGAGGACCATGCCCTGAGACTCGATCCCCATCAATTTGGCCGGCTTCAAGTTGGCCACGATGACGATGGTTTTGCCGACCAGGTCGGTCGGCTCGTACTTCTTCCCGATACCGGCCACGATCTGGCGCCGCTCGTGGCCCAGATCGACTTGCAGTTTGATGAGCTTCTCCGACTTCGGCACCCGCTCGGCGCTCAACACGGTCGCCGTCTTGAGTTGAATCTTCGAGAACTCGTCGATCGTGATCTGAGGGGAAGCTGCGGGCGCCGGTGGCGTCGGCGTCGTCGCCGTTGATGGCGGGGGGCCCGCCGTCCGGGGTGTCGCAGAAATGTCGCTCACTGGTTTGTCTCCTTGTAATGTTGTCGTTTCGATGCGAGGAAACAGCGGTCCGGCTTTCTGGACCTTGGTGCCGGAAAGCAGAGACGGATCTTTCCCCGAAAGCGTCCCCCGGCTCGTTTGGGGGTCCATACCCAGTTGCTCAGCCATGTTGACGATCGTTGATGGGATAAACGGGTACAGCGGCCTGATCAGCAAGGCCAGGGTATGGGCGAGATGATAGAGGCAATTGTTCAGATAAGATCGTTGTTCCGGCTTTTTGGCCAGAGCCCAGGGGGCTGTTTTGTCGATGTACTGGTCGCAGAGCTGGATGATCTCTCCGATCGATTCCAAGGCTCGACTGAATCGAAGCTGTTCGACGTGCTTGTCGGCGTCGGCCAGTAACTCCCCCGTTCGTTGCATCAAATTGTGTTCGAGGGGAGTGTCAACCGCAGGATCGTGAGACGGGACGATCCCTCCGGCAAACCGGTCGATCATCGTGAGGCTGCGGCTGACAAGATTCCCAAGGCCGCCGGCCAGTTCGCTGTTAATGCGAGTCGCCATGCCGGCATGGGAGAAGTCTCCATCCTGGCCGAACGGCACTTCCCGCAGCAGGAAGTACCGAAACGCATCGGTGCCGAATTGGTCCACCATTTTGTTGGGATCGACTACGTTGCCTCGGCTCTTGGACATTTTTTCGCCGTCCACCGTCCACCAGCCGTGGGCGAAGATGGTGTGCGGCAAAGGCAAGTCCAGGGCCATCAACATGGTGGACCAGTACACGGCGTGAGTCGTTAGGATGTCCTTCCCGACCAGATGGATCGTGGCGGGCCAGAAGCGAAGACCAGCGGGATTATCCAGCGGGAGGTATTCCAGCGCCGAAACATAGTTCACCAGCGCATCGAACCAGACGTAGGTGACGTAGTCCGTGTCGAATGGCAGTTCGATGCCCCACGAAAGTCTGGTCTTGGGTCTGGAAATCGACAGGTCGCCCAATGTTTGGGTCGTCAAAAACCCTAACACCTCGTTGCGCCGCGATTCGGGACGAATAAACTCCGGGTGCTCCTGAATGTGCTGCAACAGCCGCGCTTGATATTGCCCCATTTTGAAGAAGTAATTGTGTTCGCTCAGCCGTTCGACCGGACGACGGCAATCGGGACAAAGTCCGTCGGCCACGTCTTTTTCGGTCCAAAACCGCTCGTCAAAGGTGCAGTACCAGCCGGAATAATCGGATTGATAAATC
>JAIWOH010000101.1 GCA_020216985.1 Nitrospira sp. | reverse complement strand
AAGTGCTTGTCGAAAAGCTGTTGCAAGCAGCGCTGGACGACCTGTTTGTGTCGCCGATCGGTCGTCCGGATGAAGGCGTCGTTGGAAATGTTCAATCGGCGCCAGAGGTGTTGGAACTGCGGCGCGAGTGCGTCGCAATGGGCTTGTGGATCGATCCCGGCCTTGGCGGCGGCCTGTTGGACCTTTTGCCCATGTTCATCCAGACCGGTCAGGAACAAGACGTCCCGGCCTTTGAGTCGCCAGTAGCGGGCAAGCACGTCCGCCGCGATGGTAGTATAGGCATGGCCGATGTGGGGTACATCGTTGACATAATAAATCGGCGTGGTGACGTAGAACGTGTTCGGTTCGCTCATCGTGGAAGGGAAGATACCAGGTTAGCGCTGAGGATGCTAGGAGCCGGACATAGGCGCGACGGGGGCGGGCGGGCGAGACGGTCCGAGTGCGTCACGCAACCGCAAAAGAACCGTTTCCAGTGCCATCTGCATGTTCGGATGGCGGGCCGCCTGCTGTTCGATCCGGTCGATCTCGGCCGAGATCTCCAGTAACACGTCGAGATCGCCCCGTTTCGCGTAATGTGTGAGTGTGTCGAGGCGGTCGCGATGGAGGAGATGCTCCGGGTCTCCTCCGACGAGCACAAAAATCAAATCCCGAATCCAGCGGCCGAGCCAGTTCAAGGCGTTGCTGCCTCGTCCGTTCTTGGCCAGCGTTTCGGCGGCCGAAAGGATGGCGGTGATCGAACTCAGCGTTGACGGGTCGACAAGGGAAAGACACTCGCACTGTTCAGCGCGCAGAACCTCGAGATCTTGTGCCAGGGCTTCCCCGATGCGGCCGTCGCAGCACAGGGCCAAGAATCGTGCATCGGCGGGAGGCAGTCGCCGTTTCAGGATCAAGGCGGCTTCCACTTGGGCGAAGGCCGGCGGTAGGAACCGTAATGACTGGCAGCGCGAGCGGATCGTCGCCGGGAGCGCCATGGGCCGGCTGGAGACGAGGATGAAGAGGCCGTACGGCGGCGGCTCCTCCAGCGTCTTGAGCAGTGCGTTGGCCGCCCCGATCGTGAGACGGTCGGCGTCGTCGATGATGCAGATTTTTTTCTCGCCGATCAGCGGTCGGTAGATCAACTGCTGTTCGATCTCCCGAATTTGCTCGATCTTGATCTGCGGGACGGCCAGTTCACGATCTGGTTCAATCACGGCATAATCAGGATAGGTCCGCGCGGCGATCTGGAGACATGAACGGCAGATGCCGCAACTGTCCAGGTTCTTGATCGAATCGGAATCTTCACAGCTCAAGGCCTGCGCGAGACGGACCGCGCTCAGGAATTTGCCGATATGGGCTTCACCGTGGAACAGATACGCGTGGGCCAGCCGGCCGTGCTTCAGTGCCGACTTGATCGCCGCGATGGACCGTTCATGGCCGATGATGTCGCAAAACGGCATGGGTTATCTCTTCGGATCGGTCTTGAAGTGAGACCGGCGCAGTCTAGCGAAGACCAACGTTTCCATCTGAGCCGTGACCACGTCGGGGGACGGCCGTGCGTCCACCACCACAATGCGGCGCGGTTCCCGCTTCGCCAGCGCGTGAAATCCCGCATGGACTCTGGTGTAAAATGCGCCGGCTTCACGGTCGAGGCGATTACTGTCGGAGGCTGTCCCCCGCCGCCGTAATCCCATTGCGACCGGGAGATCGAATAAGAGAGTCAGATGAGGCGAGAGATGGCCCGTCGCCCAGTCGTTCATTCGCCGCAAGATCTTGAGGTCCAGTCCTCGCCCGTACCCTTGATAGGCAAACGTGGAATCCGAAAAACGGTCGCAGATGACGATGGCTCCCCGTTTGAGAGCGGGCCGGATGACGTGAGCGACGTGTTGGCGGCGGGCCGCCAGAATCAACAGGACTTCCGTTTCCGGGGCAAGGAGCTCGGTGGAGTCCGTCCGCAACAGGATATGGCGCAACTGTTCGGCGATGACCGTCCCTCCCGGTTCTCTCGTGAGCAACACGTCGTATCCTTTGGCCGTCAGGGACTGGGATAAACGGAGAGCCTGCGTGGTCTTTCCGCTTCCTTCCCCTCCTTCCAGTGTCATGAAAAAACCTTTGGGGCGTTGTGAGGCGACTCGCAAATCAGCTCCTCGGTGAAGAAATGGCAGAGGGATCCTATGCCAATGATTGATGAATAGGCAAGGCGGAATCGAGCCGGGCGCGGTCTTGTCAGGAGGGTAGGGCCGCTGGCAGGCGACGACTTTCGGGAGTGAGACCGAGCAGGCAGTTCTTGTACGGCTCGGCGAGGAGAAAAAACGGCTAACCTGTTGAAATTCACACGAAAGACTTGCGGCCCCTGTGAGGAACTCTGTATGATGAATCGCTGTTCTATTGAGGCGAGAGTGCAGGCTCGTTCCCATGGTGAAGACCGCATTAAAACGGTATTTTTTGACCGGCCTCCTGGTCGTGATCCCCATCTGGGGGACCATCTTGATCCTCAAGACCCTGTTCGTCACGGTGGACGGCATCTTGGGCGACACGGTCGCAAGTCTTGCCCCCAGCCATTACGTGCCGGGACTGGGCATCATCATGCTCGTGATTTTGATTTTTTCCGTTGGCCTGTTCACGGCGAATTTCATGGGACGGGCGGTGGTCACTATTTGGGAAGATTGGTTGAATCGTCTGCCGTTGGTCCGAGGCATTTATTCGACGTTGAAGTCCATGATGGACATCCTGTCGTTTTCGGATCGCGGGTCGTACCGGCGCGTGGTACTGATCCAATTTCCCAAAAACGGCAGCTATTGCTTCGCGTTCGTGACCGGCGTGACCAAGGGGGAATCGACGACCTTGAGTCAAGAGCCGCTGATCCACGTCTACGTGCCGACATCTCCCAACCCCACATCCGGTTATTTTCTCCTGGTCCCGGAACGGGAAGTCATATCGGTGGATATCACCGTCGAAGAAGCGATGAAGCTGATCGTCTCGGGTGGACTCTATTCTCCCTCGGCTTCGTTGGCGCCGCCTCCCACTAATGCCGATCTCAAGTGGAGCCAGGTGAAGCAGCCGGAGACCGGCGTTCCGATCGGATGAGTTCGATGAACAAAAGGGAGGCTGTGTGCGGCGGAGCGGTGACGGAATGAACGAAGGGGCGTCATGAAAATGTCGGCAAGCGGCGCAAGTTCCGAGCCATATGGGCAAGGGTTGGGAGTGGTGGTAATGGCCGCTGGTTTGGGCACACGGATGAAATCCAAGCGCGTGAAGGTGCTCCATCCGGTTGCCGGACGACCCATGGTCCTCTACGCCGTCGAGCTGGCCATGAAGCTGGCCGCGCATCGGATCGTCGTGGTTGTAGGCCATCAGGCCGAGGATGTTCGGCGGCTCGTCGGCGGAGCGGTCAAAGGACGGGTGGGCGGCGATTCGGTGGTGCTCGTGGAGCAGACGCGGCAATTGGGAACCGGCCATGCCGTGCTTCAAAGCCGGTCGGTGTTTGTCAATGGTGGAAGGGGTCTGTCGGAGTTTCTGATCTTAAACGGCGACACGCCCTTGTTAAGGGAGCAGACCGTCCGTGAATTGTTGCGGGTCCATCACGAGGAAAAGGCGACCGTCACTATGCTGACGGCGCAGGTGGACGATCCGAGCGGGTACGGTCGCGTGGTCAGGCGGGAAAGCGGTGACAAGCGAACGCCCTCGCCTACAGGCGAGGTGCTGAAAATCGTCGAGGACCGGGACGCAACGCCGGCGGAACGCGTCATCAAGGAAATCAACGTCGGCACCTACGTGGTGTCCGCCGACTTCCTCTTCCCCGCGTTGGATCAGTTGGAGCCGCGCAACGCCCAAGGTGAATATTATCTCACCGATATCGTGGCGGCGGCGGTCGCCCAGCGACGGTCGGTGGCCGCCGTACCGCTGCATACTCCTGAGGAAGGCCTGGGCGTCAATACCAGACGGCAACTGGCCGAAGCGGAACGAACGATTCGGCGGCGGATCCGTGATCGTTGGCTCGAGGACGGCGTCACGATGGTGGATCCCGATTCCGTCTGGATCGACGCCGACGTTCTGATCGGACAAGACACGGTGCTTCATCCCAATGTGACGATCGAAGGCAAGACGGAAATCGGAGAAGACTGTATCGTGCGGTCCCATGTCCGGCTGACCGATTGTCACGTCGGCAATCGGGTGGAGATTCTGGATCATTGCGTGCTGCGGGAGTCGCTGGTCGAAGATGACGTGGTCATCGGGCCGTTCGCGCATCTCCGTCCCGGCGCGCTGGTGCGTCGAAAGGCCAAAGTCGGCAACTTCGTCGAGATGAAAAAAACGGAATTGGGGGAAGAGGCGAAGGTCAATCATTTGAGCTATCTCGGCGACGCCAAAATCGGTCGCGGGGTCAACATCGGGGCTGGAACGATCACGTGCAACTATGACGGCGTTCATAAATATCAAACGACGATCGGGGATCATGTGTTCATCGGGAGCGATACGCAACTGGTGGCGCCGGTATCCGTCGGGGATGGCGCGGTGATCGCGGCCGGGACGACCGTAACGAAGGACGTGCCTCCCGATGCGCTGGCTATCGCCAGGACACCGCAGGAAAATCGGGCCGGTTGGGCCATGAAACGGCGCCTCATGGTGGAGCGGAACTCCACCCCTGTACAGGGGGCCTCGGGGGGCGGAGCGACGATCAATCCCGCGCCCGCGCCGTCGTCCAAGGGGAGAAGGAGGTAGACACCGTCATGTGCGGCATTGTCGGGTATGTCGGCGATCAGGAGGCCGTGCCGATCCTCATCGACGGCTTGGCGAAGTTGGAGTATCGCGGCTACGACTCGTCGGGAGTCGCCGTGATGGACGGCGGATCGATCGCTGTTCGGCGGAGCGTCGGTAAGCTGGTCAATCTGCAAAAGTCGCTCGGAGAGCAGGAGCTCAAGGGAACCATCGGCATCGGCCACACCCGCTGGGCCACCCACGGAAAACCCTCCGAGCAAAACGCGCATCCTCATCGGTCCAAGGGCTGCGTGTTGGTTCACAACGGGATCATCGAAAATTATCAGGAGCTGAAACGGGAGTTGGAGCAAGGGGGGTACACGTTTCAATCCGAAACCGACACGGAAGTCGTCGCGCATCTGATCGATAAATATCTCACCAAAGGGCAGCCGCTGGCGGAGGCGGTTCGCTCGGCCGTCAAGGACGTCCGCGGCAGCTATGCGCTGGTCGTCATGTCCGAACGAGAGCCGGAAACTCTGATCGCGGCCCGTTCCGGCTGCCCGCTGATCGTGGGACGCACGGAGCGCGCGGCGTACGTGGCCTCCGACGTCATGGCCATGTTGGCTCACACGAGGGACGCGACCTATTTGGACGAAGGAGACGTTGCGATCATCAGCAAAAGCGACGTGCGCGTCATGGACGTCGAAGGACGGGTCGTAGCGCGCAACGTGACGCGCATCACGTGGGACGCCGCGGCGGCAGAAAAAAGCGGCTATCCCCATTTCATGCTCAAGGAAATCCACGAGCAGCCTCAAACCATTCTGGACACGATGCGCGGGCGCTATTCCTATGAGGCCGGCGAAGCCGATCTGCCGGACATCGGATTGACACCGCAGGATTTCGCCGAGGTGGAGCGAATCTGGATCGTGGCCTGCGGCACGTCGTGGCACGCCGGCCTTGTCGGCAAATATCTTTTGGAAGACCTGGCTCGCATTCCCGTGCACGTCGACATTGCCAGCGAGTTTCGGTACCGCGATCCGTTGATCGGAAAGCGCGACCTGTTCCTGGCCATCTCGCAATCCGGCGAGACCGCCGACACGTTGGCCGCCGCGAGGGAGGCCAAGGCGAAGGGCGCTCGCGCCGTCTCGATCGTGAACGTCGTCGGCAGCACGCTGGCCCGCGAATCCGACGGTGTGCTTTACACTCATTGTGGCCCGGAAATCGGCGTGGCTTCGACCAAGGCCTTTACCGCGCAATTGACGGCGTTGTATCTGTTGGCCTTGCACGTCGCCCGCCTGCGGGGCGTGATGACCGCGGTGGACGGGAAGGCGTGGCTTGACCGGCTGGTTCGACTCCCGGCGCTGGTTGAGCGGATGCTGGGGCGCGAGGCCGAGATCGTGGCCATCGCCAACCGGTATTACAAAAAACGGAATTTTTTGTTTTTAGGGCGCGGCATCAATTACCCGATTGCGCTGGAGGGGTCGCTCAAGCTTAAGGAGATTTCCTATATCCACGCTGAAGGCTACGCGGCGGGGGAGATGAAACACGGCCCGATCGCGTTGATCGACAAGGATATGCCGGTAGTGGTGTTGGCGCCGCGCGACCGGCTGTACGAAAAAACGGTGAGCAATTTGATGGAAGTCAAGGCGCGGCGCGCGCCGGTCATTGCGTTCGTGGCCGAGGGGGAACGGGATTTGGGGAAAGTCGCCGATGCGGTGTTTACCGTTCCCGACGTGCATCCCTTGATGTCACCGATTCTCTTTACGATCCCGTTGCAGTTGCTGGCCTATCATATTTCCGTGCTCCGCGGAGCCGACGTCGATCAGCCGAGGAATCTGGCCAAGAGCGTGACCGTCGAATAAGCGGGCGGACCGCCGTCAAAAAGCAAGTCGCCGATGAAGATTGCTCGAGAACAGGTCGAACACGTTGCCTTGCTGGCCAGGTTGCGCTTGACTGACGAGGAAAAGGACGTCTTCGCCAAACAGTTAAGCCAGATTCTCGACCACGTCGAACAATTGAATCGATACGACACGACGGGGGTGGAACCGACCGCCACGGTAATCGGCCAGGTCAACGTGTTTCGGGACGACGAGGTGCGTCCCTCCTTGCCTGTGGAACAGGCGTTGGCCAACGCGCCGGATCGTGAAGGAGACGGGTTTCATGTGCCCAAAATCATAGAAGAACGTTGACTGCCATGCGTCGGGCGGAAATTGTACTAATGACGAGGATGTAATGTTTCGACAGATGTTGCGTTCAAAAATTCATCGCGCCACGGTCACGGGCACCTTTCTGGAGTATGAAGGGAGCCTTACCATCGACCAGGAATTGATGGAGGCGGCCGGTATTCTGCCGTATGAAGCGATCGTGTGCTCCAATCTCAACAACGGCGAACGGTTCATGACCTACGCGATCAACGGAGCACGGGGCAAGGGAGAGATCATTTTGAACGGCCCCACGGCGAGGAAAGCCGCCGTCGGCGATCAGATCATCATTTTTTGCTACGAGTACTACGGCGACGAAGAGATTAAAAAACACGCCCCCAAAATCGTGCGAGTCGATGAAAAGAACCGCATTGTCCAGATTCAGGATAAACGCTGATGGCGCTGCATAAACTGACTCTGTTCGAGCTTCAGCGGAAGTTCGCCGCGGGGGAGGTGAGCGCCGCCGAGATCGTGCACGCCTACGGCCTGCGGATCGGTCAGGTGGAGCCGAAAGTGAGGGCCTTCGTCAATCAAACGAAGGATCATGCCATGGCTCAGGCCGTGGAGTTGGATCGGCGGTTGAAACAATGGCGCAAGACCGAGCTCTTGATGGGGATGCCGATCGCGATCAAGGACAATATCTGCACCGAAGGCGTGCCGACGACGTGCAGCTCGCGCATGTTGCAACACTTCGTGCCGCCGTACGACGCCACCGTGATCGCCAAGTTGCGCAAGCAGGAGTACCTGTTGATCGGCAAAACGAACCTGGATGAATTCGCGATGGGGTCTTCGACCGAACATTCCGCGTTCGGCCCCAGCCGGAATCCGTGGAATCTTCAGTGCGTGCCGGGCGGCTCGAGCGGAGGATCCGCGGCTGCGGTGGCGGCGGACGAATGTGTCGCCGCGCTGGGCTCCGATACAGGTGGATCGATCCGCCAGCCGGCGGCGTTTTGCGGCGTCGTCGGTTTGAAACCGACTTATGGGCGTGTGTCGCGATACGGGCTGGTGGCCTTCGCCTCGTCGCTCGACCAAATCGGACCGATCACAAAGGACGTGCGGGACGCCGCGTTGTTGCTGGGAGTGATCGCCGGCCACGATCCCATGGATTCCACGTCGGCCGACGTGCCGGTTCCCGACTACACCAAAGCTTTGGTGAAGAAACATCTCAGGAAACTGCGGGTCGGCATTCCGCGGGAATTTTTTACGGAGGGACTTGATCCGGAAGTCGAACAGGCGGTCACGGCCGCCATCGGCGAGCTCAAAAACCTGGGGGGGGAGATCAAGGACATTGAGCTTCCCAGAACGGATGCGGCCGTTGCGGTCTATTACGTGCTCGCGACGGCCGAGGCCAGTTCCAATCTCGCTCGTTTTGACGGCGTCAAGTTCGGTCTGCGTGCGAAAGAGACCAAGGATCTGTTGGATTTGTATATGAAGACGAGGCAAGAGGGATTCGGGCCTGAAGTGAAGCGACGCATCATGCTGGGGACCTACGTGCTGAGCGCCGGTTATTACGATGCTTACTACGGGAAGGCGCAGGCCGTGCGGACGTTGGTGCGCCAGGATTTTGAAGCGGCGTTCAAAGAGGTCGATGTGATCGTGACGCCCGCCACGCCGACTCCCGCGTTCAAACTGGGGGAAAAAAGCGAAGACCCTTTGCAAATGTACTTGTCGGACATTTTTACCATCTCGGTCAATCTGGCGGGGATTCCGGCGATCGCGCTGCCCTGCGGGTTCAGCAGAGCCGGCTTGCCGATCGGGATGCAGGTGATCGGTCGAGCGTTCGAGGAAGAAACGATCCTTCGCGTCGCTCATGCCTACGAGCAAGCCGCGCAATGGCATCTCAAAAAGCCGCCGATTCGATGAAACGGGCAGATGGAGGAATGAACGGTCGTGCCGAGGTGATTTTCAGTAAAAAGAGAGAGAGATCCATGCGGCTTTTCCAGTTGTGCGCTTCCCGACTTACGGAGGATGTTTTATGACGGTGATGGAAATGGCCGCGCTTCTCGTGGCGGTGGCGTTCATGGTGTTGGTCGGGTTTTTGGTTCCGGTGCTGGTGCAGATCCGGAAGACGGTGGAGGAATCCGAACAGTTGCTGGCCAAGATGAACGCCGATTTGCCGCCGCTGGTGGAAGAGCTCCGGACGACGAGCAAAAACTTGAATGAGTTGTCGAGCCAGGCTCGTCGGGGAGTCGAACATGCGACGGTGTTGTTGCACGCGGTCGGCGAGGTCGGCGAGTCCGTCCAGCAGGTTCATAACGTCGTTCGAGGATCGAGCGGCACGGTGCTGACCAACGTGATGGGCGCCGTGGCGGGGTTCAGAGCCGCCGCTCGGGTCATGCGTGATCGATTGCGAAAAGGAGGAGTGTCGCACAATGGCGGATGAAAGAGGGGCGTCGTCGGTATCGACGGTCGTGTTGGCGTTTTTGAGCGGGGCGACATTGGGAGCTCTCGCGGCCCTGTTGCTGGCCCCCGAGTCCGGTCCGACCTCGCGGGAACGACTGCGCCGGTATGCGCGCCGGGCTGAAGACAATCTGAAGGATTTCGCCGGTCGGGCCGGGGAAGTTTATGAAGAAGTCGTCGGCCAGGGCAGGGAGTTCGTCGAGTCGAAAAAATCGGCGTTTCGGGAGGCGTTTGAAGCCGGACGTGAGGCGATGAGGCGGGAATTGGAGCGCCGGCATGGCGAAGGACCGCGCGAAACATGACCTACGAAGTCGTCGTCGGCGTCGAGGTTCACGCGCAGTTGCGGACCAAGTCCAAGATGTTCTGCGGCTGCTCGACCTCGTTCGGCGCTCCTCCAAACAGCCACACCTGCCCCGTGTGCCTCGGACTGCCCGGCAGCCTCCCGGTCATCAATCGAACTGCGGTCGAGATGGCGGTGCGGGCCGGGTTGGCGTTGAACTGCCGGATCAACGTGCCCAATCAATTCGCCCGAAAGAATTACTTTTACCCTGATTTGCCGAAGGGCTATCAAATCTCGCAGTACGAATCTCCCATTTGCGAGCAGGGAACGGTCGAGATCTCGGTGGGAGGGGTGAAGAAGTCGATCCGCATTCGAAGAGCGCACTTGGAGGAAGACGCCGGCAAGAATATCCATGAAACCGGATCATCAGGGAGCGCGGTGGATTTCA
>JAIWOH010000100.1 GCA_020216985.1 Nitrospira sp. | reverse complement strand
ATCGGGCCGGCACGCCGCTGTTGGAAATCGTCACGGAGCCGGACATGCGATCCGCCGACGAGGTGGTGGCATATCTCAAAAATCTGCGTGACATTTTAATGTACCTCGACGTGTGCGACGGCAACATGGAACAGGGAAGTTTCAGGTGCGAGCCGAATCTCTCACTGCGACCCATGGGGCGGGAGGAGTTCGGCACCAAGGTCGAACTCAAAAACATCAACTCCTTCAAGTACGTCAAAGACGCGATCGAGTACGAGATCAAGCGCCAGACCAAAGTGCTGAACGAAGGAGGGAGGGTCAGGCAGGAAACGCGCTTGTGGAACATCGACCGAGGCGAGACGGCGGTGATGCGATCTAAGGAAGAAGCGCACGACTACCGTTATTTCCCTGATCCGGATCTGGTGCCGCTTCAACTGGAGAAGAACTGGATCGAAGCTCTTCGCACCACTCTACCGGAATTGCCTATGGCTCGAGCCGCCCGATTTGTAAGCGACTACGGGCTGCCCGAATATGACGCCGGCGTGCTGACGGCTTCCAAGGGATTGGCCGATTATTTCGAACGTTGCGTGAGCGTGTTCAATCAGCCCAAAACGGTCAGCAATTGGGTGATGGGCGAATTGAGCAGAGAGTTGAATCTATCGGGTATTGACGCGGCGGAGTCGCCCATCCCGCCGGAGCGGTTGGTCGAGCTGTTGCGGTTGGTGGAGAAGGAAACAATCAGTCTGAAAGCGGCCCGTGAGCTGTTTCCCGATCTGTACAAGAGCGGAAAAACGGCGGAGCAGCTCGTTCAAGAAAAGGGGTTGATCCAAGTATCCGACGAAGGAACGATCGAGAGGCTGATCGATAAGGTCCTGGCCGACAGTCCCGCACAGGTGGCGCAGTTCAAGGGCGGAAAACAACAAGTGCTCGGTTTCTTGGTCGGCCGGGTGATGAAGGTCAGCGGAGGCAAGGCGAATCCTGGAAAGGTCAATGAGCTACTGAAGAAAAAATTGGCGGAGTGATAACAAGCACGGTCTCGGAAGTTTTCGGTGAAGATCCCATGAGAAGATGAGGAACGGAAGCGACCGGATTTTCTTTTGTGAGAGTTGCAGGAAATGAACGCGACAGCCACCTAATGGAGTGGAACGATTATGAGCGCAATCAGGCAAATCAAGGGCAGGCAGATCGTTGATTCGAGGGGCAATCCCACGGTCGAAGCGGAAGTCATCTTGGAAAGCGGAGCGCGAGGTCGGGCGGCCGTGCCATCTGGCGCGTCCACCGGTGAGAAAGAAGCGATTGAGCTGCGCGATGGCGATGCCGGCCGTTGGATGGGGAAGGGCGTCACGAAGGCCGTCTCGAACATCAACGAGGTGATCGCGCCGGAATTGCTCGGAAAAGAAGCGTTCGACCAGGCCGGGATCGATCACGCATTGATCGCCCTCGACGGGACCGTTGCCAAAAGCAAACTGGGCGCCAATGCGATCCTCGGCGTGTCGCTGGCCGTGGCCAAGGCGGCGGCCGATGAGACGGGGCAATCGCTCTATCGGTATCTTGGCGGCACGAACGCGCGGGTCTTGCCGGTCCCCTTGATGAACATCATCAACGGCGGAGCCCATGCCGATAATCGACTCGATCTCCAAGAGTTCATGATCATGCCGGTCGGAGCTCGGACGTTCGGCGAAGGGCTCAGAATGGCGACTGAGGTGTTTCATGCCTTGAAGGCGTTGTTGAAGAAGAAGGGACTCAATACGGCCGTAGGTGATGAAGGAGGCTTTGCGCCCGATCTGCAATCCAACGAGGAGGCGCTCGGTCTCATCGTCCAGGCGATTGAAAAGGCCGGATACAAGCCCGGTGAAGAGATGGCGCTGGCGTTGGATTGCGCGGCGAGCGAACTGTATGAAAACGGACGGTACGTGCTCGAAGCGGAAAAAAATCCCGAACGATCGTCGGAGGAGATGATCGGGTATTACGGGGAACTCTTGGATCGGTATCCTATTTTATCGATCGAAGACGGGTTGAGCGAGTCGGATTGGAAAGGCTGGAAGATGCTGACCGATCGTCTGGGGAGGCGCGTGCAGCTCGTCGGCGATGATATTTTCGTGACCAATGTCGAGATCTTTTCCAAAGGCATTCGGGAGGGAATCGGCAATTCGATTTTGATCAAGCTGAACCAGATCGGAACTCTGACGGAAACGCTCGATGCGATTGAATTGGCCAAACGAGCCGGTTATACAGCGATCATTTCGCATCGGTCCGGCGAGACGGAAGACACGACGATCGCCGACGTGGCGGTGGCAACGAACAGCGGCCTCATCAAGACGGGGTCGTTGTCGCGGACGGATCGGGTGGCGAAATACAACCAATTGCTGAGGATCGAAGAAGAACTCGGCTTGGCGGCGGTCTATCGAGGCCGCGAGGCGCTGAACTACCTACGTTGAGCCCATTGGGATATTTCCCATGCTGATTAAGCAAAATCGAGGGCGACACTGGCTGAGTCGGCAGCGGCGCGCGGCCGTTGCGCTCAAGGTGGTGGGGTTGGGTGCATGTCTCTGGTTGCTCGTCGGGCTGGTGTTCGGAGAGATGGGATTGCTTCGATATCTGGACATGCGCAAACATGCCGGCCGTCTTGAAGGCGAACTGGCGTCGTTGCAGGCGGAGAAAGCGGCGTTGGAAAGGGAAGTGCTGCGATTGCAGCGGGACCCTGCGAAGATTGAACAAGTGGCCAGAGAACGGTTGGGATACGTGAGAAAAGGGGAAACCGTGTATCAATTGACTCCTGTGACTCCTGGCACCGATGATGGCGGGGGATGGGAGGAGTGACCGTGAAATTCGGGACGGTCGCGATCATCGGTCGATCCAACGTCGGCAAGTCCACGTTGCTCAATCGTTTGCTGGGGGAAAAGATCGCCATCGTGTCGGACAAGCCCCAGACGACGCGGACGCGCATTTTAGGAGTCCTCTCCATCTCTGAAGGCCAGATCGCCTTTCTTGATACGCCGGGCCTGCATAAACCGATGCACCTCTTGAATCGACGGATGATCAAGACGGCGATCGAGGCGGTTGAGGAAGCCGATCTTCTGTATGTGCTGATGGAGGCGACCTGTCTGCCGGGCCCCGGCGATCTGGCCGTCGTCTCCTCCGTTAAAGAAGCGATGGTCAAACGGCGTCGGCCGGTCGTGCTGGTCGTGACCAAGATCGATCTCATCAACAAGTTCAAGCTGCTTCCGGTTCTCGAACGGTACGCCGGGCTGTATCCATGGACGGAAATCGTGCCGGTATCCGGGCAAACGGGGGACAACGTCGATCGGCTGCTGGCCGTGACGGTTCCTTATTTGCCGGAAGGACAAGGGGCGTACGGCGACGACATGGTGACGGACCAGACGATGCGGACGTTGGCGGCGGAGATGATCCGGGAGAAAATCCTGCAGGCGACGGAAGAAGAAGTGCCCTATTCTGTCGCGGTGGAGATTGAGAGTTTTAAGGAAGAGGGGCGATTGGCCAGAATCCAGGCGTCGATTTTCGTCGAGCGCGAGTCGCAGAAAGGCATCGTGATCGGCAAGCAAGGAGAGAGGCTGAAAGCCGTGTGCACCGAGGCGCGACGGGACATGGAACGGTTGTTCGGTATGAAAGTGTTTCTCCAGGCGTGGGTCAAAGTGAGGGAAGCCTGGCGGGAGGACGAGCGAACATTGGTGGAATTGGGGTACTGAGGACCTGTGATGCAGACCACCGAACGCCAGGGAGAACCGAAAGCGGCGGATGCGCGCCACCGTCCGTTGGAACGGGACGCCTTGCGGGACGTGCTGCGCGATCAGGCCGAACGAGGGCTGACGAAGTCCGATATCGTGATTCAATCCGTCCAACGGCTGTTGCGGCGCGGAGCCATCACCAATCTCTCGAAAATGCTGGGGCGCATGCATCCCGCCGACGTGGCGAAAGCCATCAGCCACTTGTCGTCTTCCAAGGAAAAACGGGAAGTGTTCGAATTGGTCAAGGGCGCGAGCAAACGCGGCCAAGTGTTGAGCGAGCTCGACGGTGAAAGCATTCAAGAAGTGCTGGCCGATCTGCTGCATTCGGATATCGCCTGGCTGTTGAAAGATCTTGGCCCGGACGACGTCGCCTACATTCTGGGATTTTTGCCGGAGGATCGTGGGAAGGAAATTCTCGCCTTGATGAAGGCGGAGGACTCGACCGAAGTCGCCGACATTCTCCAATACGCCAAGGATACCGCCGGCGGCATTATGACGACGGAGTTTTTCTCTCTGTCGGAGGATGTCACCGCCCAAGAAGCCATCCGTCGACTCCAGCAAGCCACCGATGCAGAGATGGTGTTTTACATCTATGTGACGGACAAAAACGATCATCTGGTCGGGGTGTTGTCGCTGCGTCAGCTCTTGACGGTGCCGCCTGATACGCCGCTCAAAAACATCATGACGCGCGACGTGATCAGCGTCACCGTCGATATGGATCAGGAAGAAGTGGCGCGTCAGGTGGCCAGCTACAACTTGCTCGCGATCCCGGTCGTCGAGAAGGACGGACGGTTGGTCGGCATCATTACGGTGGACGACGTGGTGGACGTCATTCGAGAGGAGGCCACGGAGGATATGCTCAAGATGGCCGGTGCCATCGAAGAGGAGCCGATCTCCAAGTCCTCGAGTATCGGCGCCGCCAAGCTGCGTTTGCCGTGGCTGTTTACCAATCTCGTCGGAAGTTTGTTGTCTGGAGCCATCTTGTGGTACTTCCGCTACACGATTCAGGAAGTGGTGGCGGTCGTCAGTTTCATTCCGGTCATCGCTGCGATGGGCGGCAACGTGGGGCTGCAATCCTCCACGCTGATCATTCGCGGACTGGCGACCGGGCACATCGAACCGACGGACGTCTGGACGGTGTTTTTCCGGGAAACCAAAATCGGTTTGTTGATGGGGCTGGCCTGCGGCCTGATTTTGACGGTCGTCGGATGGGTGCTGCAAGAAGGGTTTTTGGGGGTGGTCGTGGGGACTTCGCTGGTAATCGCGTTTTTCATCTCGACCAGCATGGCCACGATCATGCCTATCATGCTCAAGCGCCTGGGAGTCGATCCTGCCGTCGCCGCCGGTCCCTTTGTGACGACGGCCAACGACATTACCGGCATCACGATTTATCTTACCCTGGCGACGCTGTTTTTGAACTATCTGCGGTGATCGTGCATTGATTGTATGAGTGAGCCGCGTGCTACCTCCCTTGCAAAAGGCCGTGTACCATGCCGCCGGTAAAAGCGACGGCGATCATCCTGCGGAGTCGAAAGTGGGGTGATGCGGACCGAATCGTCACGGCTTATGCCAGGAGTTTGGGCAAGATTCGGGGCATCGCTCGAGGCGCTCGACGCCAGAAAAGCCGATTCGGCGCGGCGCTTGAGCCCTTTACTGTTTGCCGCCTTGATTTGTTCGAAAAGACCGGGGATCCGCTGTTTCGAATTTCCCACGTCGATGTGGTGACATCCTTCCAATCGTTGCGCGAGGATCTCGGATTGATGGCGGCGGCGGCTCGGATGGTCAACGTTGCGGCCGCTGTGACGCCGGAGCGGGATCCCGACCCGCAGTTGTTCGACACCCTTGAAGGGGGGTTGGCGGCTCTTTCTTCCAGTAAGGATCCCCTGTGCACCGCCTTGCTGCTTCAAATCAAATTGCTGTGTCGGACGGGGTTTCGTCCTCGAACCGATCGTTGCGCCGCCTGCGGAAAGACCGTAACGACCGGCACATTTCATTTTTCTCCGATCGAAGGAGGAATCGTGTGTCTGATGTGCGCAGTGCGGCCCCATGCCCGTTGTGTGGCCTTGTCACAAGGAAGCGTCGCCTTTCTTCAGCAAGCCGTTCGATTAGCTCCGGCTCTTATGACTCGACTGCGGGCCGCCGGGCGGGTGCGGGACGAAGTCGAAGAGGCTATCGACAAATACGTGACGGTTGTCGCAGGCAGACGACTTCCGCCGGCGGATTTCTTGTCTGACTGGTCGCGTGAAGCGGAGAATTGATGAGATGACGGAAGCCACGGTTGAGCCGCGCGATATGGAATGGCTCGGCAAGGGAGTATTGGGCATTCAGTGGAGCGACGGGCACAAGGGCGTCTATCCCGTCCGGTATCTGCGACAGCAGTGTCCTTGCGCGGCCTGCGTGGATGAATGGACGGGGGAGCGCCGCCTGAACGTGGACGACGTCCCGATGCTGATCATGTTGCAGGATATCGTGCCGGTTGGTCGGTATGCGCTTCAATTTCAATGGAGCGACGGCCACGATTCCGGCATTTACTCATACGCACTCCTGCGGAAGCTATGCCAATGTGATAGTTGCGCGCCCGTAAAGCCGACTGAAGGCAAGTCCAGGAGGTTGCTGTGAAGAGCAGTGCCAAGATCAAGGGACAAGATTCTGTACATCCCGATGAGACGGCGCGAATGATCGTCCGAAGGGTGCTCATGGCCGGCACGTTGTTTTTGGTGACCGGTATCGTCGCTTGCCGAGGAATACCATCCTTGGCTGAACAGGAGCAGTTGGTCAGAGAAGGTAATCTCGCACTTGAACGGGTGACGGCAAGAGCTATCGTGAACGTCTGGGGAGAACCACCCTATTATCAAGCGAAGTTTACGCAGTTTTTTGTGATGCCGGATTTCACGATGGTTCCCGCTTCCCGCGTGGCGTTGGGAGAGTCGCCAAGGGGATGGGAAGCCGGAGTTCATGCGGGAGAAGGGGTATTTTTTTTATATCCTGATCGAGGATGGCTGTTGGTTTTTCTCGATGACCGATTGGTGTACAAAGAAACATTGAAAGCGGAAGAGATGCGAGCGTTGGTCGAATCGTGGGCATACGAAGATCGATTCAAAACCCGATTGTTAGATGGAACTCCGATGCCTTAGCGTGCTGGTCGTTTCTGCTGTCCCCCAGAATGACGAGAGACGAACGATAACTTCATATCCTCGATTCCTACGGCAGAATAACCGAGCATCATGAATATCTTAATGGCGGCGTCCGAAGCCGCTCCCTATGCGAAGACCGGTGGATTGGCCGATGTCACCGGTGTGTTGCCTGCTGAGCTCATCAAGCTGGGGCATCGAGTGACGTTGATCTTGCCGGGGTATCGCGGGGTTACGGAACGTCTGCGATCAAATCAAATCAAGGGTCGTTTTTCGATTCCGATTGCAGGGGTCCCCCTGAACGTGGACTTGGAAGAGGCGTTTGTTCACGTTGCGGGCGGTGTGCATTCGTTAAGAATCCTGATCGTTCGATATGATCCGTACTTCGACCGTCCCGGGCTTTATCAGGATCGAAATGGAGACTATCCCGACAATCTTGAACGGTTCACGCTGTTTTCTCGATCGGTTCTCCGGGGTATCGGCTACCTTAACGAGACCTGCAGAGAGCCGGTGGACGTCCTTCATTTGCACGATTGGCAAACAGCCCTGTGCTCGGTGTACCTGAAAACCGGCATCGGTGTACCCAAGGGAGCAGGCTCGGTGAAAACTCTTCTGACCTTGCATAACGTCGGCTATCAAGGTTTGTTTCCTGGAGAGCGATTTGCGGTCACAGGTCTTCCTCCCTCGCTGTTTTCGCCAGAGGCGTTGGAATTTTATGGGTCGGTCAATTGCTTGAAAGGAGGGATCATCTTTTCTAACGCCCTGTCGACGGTCAGTCCGACCTATGCGAAGGAAATCTTGACGAAAGAATTCGGCCATGGATTGGAGGGAGTGCTGGCGAGCCGGCCCGATGGCATTGAGGGTATCGTGAATGGCATCGATACGAGTACCTGGAACCCGGAAACAGACCGGCATTTGCCGGCGCATTACAACGTATCGGATTTATCCCGGAAGAAAGTGTGTAAGGAAGCGTTGCAACGAGAGCTTGAATTGCCGATGCGAGATGTGCCTCTCATGGCTGTCATCGGGCGACTTGCTTCACAAAAGGGATTGGATCTTTTGCTGGAGATCCTTCCCGAATTGGTTCTTCTGGACATACAAATTGCCATCTTGGGGACGGGGGATCAAGATTTGGAGCAGCGATTATTGAAGACTCAGGCCTCCCATCGCGATCGTATCGCGGTGCGTATAGGTTTTGACGAAGGGCTGGCTCATCGCCTTGAAGCCGGGGCCGATATGCTGGTCATGCCTTCTCGATATGAGCCTTGTGGGTTGACCCAGCTCCACAGTTTGCGGTACGGGACGGTACCGATTGTTCGACGTACCGGAGGATTGGCCGATACGGTGGTGCCCTTCAAACCGTCGACGGCGCAGGCCAATCTTGCGACCGGATTTCACTTTGGTGAGATCTCTTCCGATGCCCTATTGACGGCGATTCTGTTGGCGCTGTCGGTGTATCGACAGCGTGAAACATGGCGTTCACTGATGCGGGCAGGTATGAGCTTGGACTTGTCATGGGCCCGGTCCGCGAAACAATATGAACACCTCTATCGTTCGCTGTTTCAAAAGCGATAACGATAGAGAGAGTTCGCAGAGGTTCCCGTCCTGGGTGGTGATTAAGGAGTCTTCAAAGAAACGATAACGCCTCGGTCAAGTTCTGTGAGCAAGCGTTTAGCCTGAACGACATAGTAGGGAGAGACGTCTTTATGGTGTGTAAGGACAGACGAGAAGAGATCTCGGGCGGCATCAATCTGACCCTCATGGAGGGCAAGTTGACCGGCACGGAGCGAGCACGAGGCAGCCATGGCTCGGACATCGACGGCCTGGCGATTCGTAGGAGCACTGACCCACCGTTGAAGCTTGGTTGGGAGAGGGAGCACAAACCCATCTTGTTCTTTCAGAAAGGCTGCGGAAGAAAGTTGTTTTAACTCCAAATGAGCGCGTTCAAAGTCTGAAGCAACTCTGCACGCATTATACCGTTGCCACAGAGACATAAACCTATCATTATCATGGTGATCATTGACAAGATTGGGTGTCTGGGAAGACTGACAGCCAGAGGCAAAGAGGATAACCCCTAACACTAAACCAAGCCGGCACTTTCCGTTCACTTTCATGGAATCTCCTGTAGATCTTTAAGCCTGCCCAGATCCAAGAACAATCCACATCGGAAAATGCAATCAGCGAGCCATAAAAAATTCAATCGTAAATTAATGATTTTATGATGTTATTTTAATCATTTACTGATCGAGATGCTATAAAAACTGTGTAAAGAATGACTCAGTGTGTTATTTGTGAAACGGTTTGCGGGAGGAGAAATACGTCAAAAAATCGGTGCTAGAGTTTAGGAGTTGAAGACTTGAACCAGAATTCCAGTGCGAGTCGAAGCGTTTGTTTTTCTCATGATGTGTTTGATGTGCTCTTTCACCGTTTGTTCGGTAATTTGGAGTGCATTGGCAATCTCTTTGTTGGTCCATCCCTTGGCGAGGTGTTCGATGACTTCCTGCTCTCGGCTGGTCAATTGGAAACGATCACGCGCATGGTCGGCATTCAGTGTTTTTCTCCGTCCCAGTTCCTCCATGGTTACGACAAGTCTGGCGTTTTGGATACCGCCTCGATCCGGGAGACCGAATCCGCGTAAAAGGATCGGTTGACTGGGATCCCCTGCAATGCGCTTCAGTTCGAATTGCTCCCAGTCTTTAGCTTCGGTTCGAATATGGAGGGCCTTAATGATTTCTCCGCACAGTTCTGTGAGGGCTGCGGGTAGAACCCCATGGGCGAACTTTGCGCTGTTGCCTCCGTGTTCCACCTCATTGATTTTCTTGGCAAGTTCAGATGCCTGACGATTCATATGAAGCAATTGCATGGAGGCCGAAAGTACGACGATCCCGGACCCTGCTCGCTGATCGGCAAGACTGTCGGTTTGATCAAGAACGCCGGGACCGTTGGTCATAGAAGTTCGTTCTGGGTGCCTGTTCCGGATGTTTTTTATAAACTAGCAAGCTCCATGGACATCCAAGGTCACTCAGGGGAAGCGAAAGAGGCTAAGCCCGAATGTACATGGCGATAGTACCTAACCCTTTTGGGGGAGTCAACATAATACCTTTGAGAAAGCAGCCTACGTCATCGGTATTGTGGCCTTAAGGG
>JAIWOH010000110.1 GCA_020216985.1 Nitrospira sp. | reverse complement strand
TGGCGGTGACGGACAGTCCGTCGCAGGGGGTGCCGGAGCCGAGCGTGGTGTTGATGTTGGCCATGGGGATGCTGGGAGTGGTGGTGTGGAAACGGTATGTGGAGGGTAGGTCACATGTCTAGGAGAATTCAAATGAGCCGTAACAATCGTTGGTTTGCCGGAGTGGGGGTTCTTGTTGGTAGTTTGGCTTTGACAGCAGCAGGGGCAGAAGCAGTTCCGATCAATTTTAATGTGGCTGTTGGGGGTACTATTCAATATTTGGGAGGAGCACTCCCGCTGGTAATAAACGGTGCGCCTGTCTCATCCGTGGATAATGGGACAACAACTCTTCCTATAACCGGAGGGTTGTTAAATCTTGTGACTGGAGACTTCACGAGTGGAGTAGCCACGACCTCAGGATTTCAAAGTGTCTATGCTGGTGCCGGCAGTGCATTTACTCTCCTCGGAGATGTTGGCAGCGGATCGACCACGCTCCTTTCCGGTAGTTTCTTGGGACCTGTCACGTTTGATTGTTGTTTGGCGGGATCTTCATCGCTGAGTGGGACGCTGACGGTGAGTTCGGTCGATGCCAATCTTGCTTCGTTGCTGGGCTTTAATCTTCCAACAGGAGGAGCCTTAGGGCTGGTCCAATTGTTTGAAGTTATTCCGACTGCACCAGGTGTAGCATTTAGCGGACTTCAGGCAGGGGGCGTTCTCGTGGCAGTAGATGTCATTCCTCTTCCGCCTGCCGTGTTCCTGATGGGGTCAGGGTTGGCCGGACTTGTGGGATTGCGATTTTGTCGGGGTCGGAGAGATCGTTCGTCTATCTGAAGCGAGAAGAGAAGGATAAAGAGAAGGATAGACGGTTTTCCCTTAATTTTCTATAACCACCAATGAGTGGGAAGTGATGGCTGGGGCTTGTGTCTTTTCGATGCAAGCCCCAGCGCCTTTAGAGGAGACCACTGGGTGTCTCAGGAGAAACCGATCGCTGTTGTTACACGGGCCAGGTTTCCTCGTTCCACGCCATTTCCCAAAACATCCATTCATAACGTGAGCTGATGATGAATGTCTGTTCCATCCGGCTGCGTTCTTCCTCGCTGGTTGTCTTCGCCCACTGATCGACTTTTTTGCGCATCCAGCGCTGCACGTCGGCGAATTCCGGCGAGGCGTAGAGCAAAAGCCAATCCCGGTATGGATGGTTCTTGGGCGGCGGGCCATGCCGCAGCAAATGCTGTCCCACGACACAATAGATCCATGCGCAGGGTAGGGCGGCGACGGTGATTTCCGCTACTGTCCCAGCCGCCGCGACCGACAGCAAGTGTCTGGTGTAGGCATAGTTGGTCGGGGCCATGGGCACGGATGCCATCCGTTTGGCTGTCATGTTCCATCTGGTGCCATAGTTCTCGTGCAGGCTCCGTTCCACGACGATCGTGTCTTGGGCCAGTTTGTTGAACTGCAAAGCTGAATCGGAATCCGGCGCCTTCTGGGCGGCGGCCGAAAAGACCCGGGCGAGATCGCCAAGAAATCGTGCGTCCTGCAAGATGTAATAGCGGAATTTCCGTTCGGGCAGTGAGCCGTCTCCGAGTCCGGTCACGAAGGGGTGACGCAGTTGAGTGTGCCAGATCGGGGTGGCCAGTTGTCGCAGGTGGTTTGAGAAGGACATTTGCAATACCTTTTGTGATCGCTTCGAGAGAAGAGAACCGGTTTGCCGTGTTTATAGAAAATAGGGAAGCCAAGGTCTCGGGAGTCGATTGATGCCGTCCAGCGCGGCCACTTTGTAACATTCGGCCAACGTTGGATAATTGAAGACCGTGTCGATGAAATAATCGATCTTCCCATGAAATGCCATCACCGCCTGGCCGATATGGATCAACTCAGTCGATCCTTCGCCGATCGCGTGGACGCCCAACAGGTGTCTGGTATGGCGATGAAATAAGAGTTTCAGCATGCCGGTTTGGTCTCCGATCAGTTGGCCGCGCGCGATTTCTTTGTAGCGTGCGATGCCGACTCCATAGGGAGTTCCCGCCTGCCGGATTTCTTCTTCATTTCGTCCCACCATGGAGATTTCGGGAATCGTGTAGATGCCGTAGGGAAGCAACGAGGTGTCGGTATGGTCCGGCTGGCCGAAGGCGTGACATGCCGCGCGGCGGCCTTGTTGCATGGAAGTGGAAGCCAGGGCCGGAAATCCAATCACGTCGCCAGCCGCATAAATGTGCGGAACCGCGGTTTGAAAGTGCTCGTTGACCGCGAGGCGGCCACGGTCATCGGCTGTCAGTCCGATGGCTCCCAGGTTCAACGAATGGGTTGCGCCGACCCGTCCGATGGCATACATCAACGTGGAGGCCCGGATCGGCTCATGGCGCTGCAAGACGACCCGTACGGAGTGCCGGCTTTCCCTTTTAATCTCAATGACCTCTTCGTTGTGGTATAGGGTCACGCCGATCTCTTTCATTTGCTGCTGAAGAGCTTCGATGATTTCCGTATCGACAAACTCCAGCAGTCGCGGCCGCTTGTCGATGAGGGTGACGGCGACGCCGAGCGTGGCGAGGATCGAGGCGTATTCCGTTCCGATCACGCCGCCGCCCACGATGACCATCGAATCGGGAATCTGTTTCATCGTAAGCAGCCCGTCCGTGTCGATAATGGTCTGACCGTCGAACGGGACGTGTGAGGGCCTGGCCGGTTCCGTGCCCACCGCAATGACGATAAAATCAGCTGTCAGTTCGAACGAGCCCCGATCGGAGTCGATTCGCAACCGATGCGGATCGACGAAGCTCGCCGATCCGAAAAACAAATCGACGCCGTTTCTGGCCATTTGATCCTGTACCACCTGAATTTCATTTTTGATGACGTAGTTAGAGCGGAAGGCCAGGTCCTCGACCGTGATCGTCTTTTTCAATCGGTACGAGGCGCCGTAGATCGTTCGCTGACGGAAACCGGACAGGTATAACACCGCTTCGCGCAGCGCTTTGCTGGGAATGGTGCCGGTGTTGATACAGACGCCGCCTACGACTCTCTTTCGCTCGATGATGCCGACCTTCTTGTTGAGCTTGGCGGCCTGGATGGCGGCCTTTTGACCGGCCGGTCCGGTCCCAATGACGAGCAAATCGTAATGAGCCATCGGCATTCCTCGGAGGAGATGAGAGCGTAACATGACGCGGATTCACCTTATCCGGCTTGGGTGAAATCCGCGTCGGACCATAAAGCAACGCTAACTGGCCGAAATCAAGGATCGCGCGATCTGGAATGCCTTGTCCATATCCGGCAGATGTTTGATCTCCGGCGTGATTTGAAGGTGACGAATGGTGTTGTCCTTGTCCACGACCATGACGGCCCTGGCCAATATATGAAGGTCTTTTACCAAGAGGCCGTGCGCTTTGCCGAATTCGGCTCCACGATAGTCGGACAGGAACGTGACATTGCTGATCTTGGCTTCTTGCGCGAAGCGCTTTTGAGCGAACGGCGTGTCAATACTCACCGTGATCAGCTCGATCATATTGTCGAGGCCGTTGTTTTTTTCGCTGAGGTAGTGGGTTTGCTGCTCGCAAACCGGTGTGTCAAGCGACGGCACCACGCTGATGATCCGGACTTTCCCCGCCCCTTTCGTGCGGGCGATGTTGACTGCCGAAAGATCGGTCTGGGCCACGTTCACGTCGCGGAGCGTGTCGCCCGTCTTAACGGCAGTTCCTGAAAGTGCAAGCGGTTCACCCTTAAAGAGCACGTTGTTGCCCTCTCCGGCCGCGGCACTGCCGTCGGCGACGGCGATGTTTTTATAGGTGAAGCCCGGTCCGCTCAGCTCTCCCATGCCGGTGCAGCCGGCCAGGCTGAAAGAAAAACCCATCACCACTCCCAGTACGGTGCGCGCAGATGTCAGCATGGTCTGTTCCTTTCTTATTGAGCAAGTAGAGATTTTGGTCAAACCGGCCGATAGGCCGTCCCATTGTCAGGGATGAATATACGCGATGAGCAGGCGATTGACCAGATCCGGCCGTTCCCATTGAGGAATGTGACCGGCAAGGGGGATGGTCTGAAGCTGGGACCCTTCGATGAGACGGTGGAGTTCGTGACCGACCGAGGGGGGGAAGACGCGGTCTTCTTCTCCCCAGATGATGAGAGTCGGGTGTCGGATCGCGTCGAGGCGCAAGGCGTAGCCGGATTCCCAGAGACTGAGCGTCTGTTTCATGGCGAGCATCGGCTTGATGATGCCCGGGAGACGGCGATTGCGGTTGGATCGTTCAAGAACGGCGGGGGTGATGAGAGACCGATCGTACACCAGTTCGTCCAGAACGGACCGGACCATCCAACCGCCGAAGAGACGGTTGCCAAGAGAAATCAACCAGGAAGGCGCGCGCGTGTCGAGCGTCCGCTTGACGATGGGGCTGGTCAGTTTTGCTCGAATGTCCCGCGGTAACCCGCCGATCAACACGAGTTTATCCACCCGCTCTGGATGGTCGAGGGCCACTGCCATGGCCAAGCCAGCGCCCATGGAGTTGCCGATCAGGGTCGCGCGGGAGATGTGCACAGCGTCCATGAAGCGGGTGAAAAAATCTACGAGCTGATCCGGGCGGTACTCAATATCCGGCTTGTCGGATAAACCAAAACCGGGCAGGTCCGGGGTAATGACGCGGAAGTGCCGAGCCAGCTCCTGTTGCTGATGTTCCCACTGCCACATGGACCCGCCGAATCCGTGGATGAGGAAAAGAGGAGGACCGGTTCCCACGTCCAGATAAGCGATTCGCTGGTCATCAATGGTGGCGATGTGGATCGGGATACGCTCGAACGTCTCGAAGTGGGGCGGAATGAAAGACTGGGAAGTGCAGGCGGTGAGAAGGACGAACAAGGGCCCTATACCGAATAGGCTTGGACGAAGTCGTCTGTCTATCTTGGCGAACCGGGTAAGAAAATTCGGTCGGAAGGCATTATTGCAACTGGATGACGGTTTCATCCGGCTTCACGTTTTCTCCCTCCGCCACAAAAATCGCCGTCACGGTTCCATCGATCGGCGCCGGGACGCGGCTTTCCATCTTCATCGCCTCGATCACCAGCAGCGAATCGCCGGCCTTGACGCGATCATTGACCGACACCAGGATTTTGACGACCCGGCCCGGCATGGGCGGCGCCACGTCGCCGGGTTGTGACGGCCGCGGTCGCTTCGCCTTGGTGGTTTTGTCGGCTTCATGAGCCTCCGGCACGCCGGCGAAGACTTCTTGGATCGGTTCGAGCGACACTTCTTCCAACCGATCGTTGACGCGGATGTAATAGGGCTTTCGCCCGTCCACCTTCCGGCCCGATCCGGATACCTTGACATGATAGGTCTCGCCGTGCACGGTGACGTTGAACTCGACCGGCGCCAGGTGCAGTTCGTGGGCCACGGCCGGAGCCTTGGGAGACGCGGCTTCAAGCGGAGGAGGCGTTAGTTCGCCTTTCTTGCGCGCCTCGAAAAACTCCCGTGCAATGGCGGGGAAGAGGGCGAAGGAGAGTTGATCTTCCAGGGAGTGATCCGGCAGTTCTCTCTTGATCGCTTCCATCTCCGGCTCGAGCCGGTCGGCCGGTCTGGTTTTAATCGGCTCTTCGTCTCCGATGGCGCGCGCCATGACTTCGTTGTCGACCGGCCCCGGCGCCCGCCCGTATAACCCGAGAAAGTAATTCTTGGTCTCGGTCGTGATCACTTTGTACCGCTCGCCGGTCAGGACGTTCAACGTGGCCTGTGTGCCGATAATCTGGCTGGCCGGCGTGACGAGCGGCGGATAGCCCATCTCTTTTCTGACACGGGGCACTTCGTCGAGCACTTCTTTCATCCGGTCGAGCGCCTGTTGTTCTGCCAGTTGCGCGGCCAGGTTCGACAGCATGCCGCCGGGAATTTGCGACGTCAGAATCGCCGCGTCGACTCCGGTGAAGTCGCTTTCGAATTGTCGATACTTGCGCCGGACGACGCGGAAGTGGTCGGCAATGGGCTGGAGATCGATCAGATCGAGGCCGGTGTCATAGGGAGTCCCCTGCAGCGCAGCCACGACGGATTCGGTGGGCGGGTGAGACGCACCGCCGGAGAGAGGTGACATGGCGGTGTCCAGAATGTCGAGGCCGGCCAGCACCGCCATCAACGCCGACATCGCGCCCATGCCGGCCGTGTCGTGGGAATGCAAATGGATCGGAATGGAGACGGCGGCCTTGAGCCGGCGGATCAGGTGATATGCATCAAACGGAGCCAGGAGCCCGGCCATATCCTTGACGCAGAGCGTATCGGTGCCCAGATCCTCCAACCGTTTGGCCAAGTCCACGAATCGATCGAGACTGTGCACGGGGCTGACTGTGTAGCTGATGGCGGCCTCGACGTGTTTGCCGCAAGCCCGTACTTCCCGCACCGCCCGTTCGAGGTTGCGGACGTCGTTCAGCGCGTCAAAAATACGGAAGACGTCGATCCCGTTGGCCGCAGACCGTTCGATAAATCGTTCCAGAACGTCGTCGGCGTAATGCCGGTAGCCGACAAGATTCTGACCGCGAAGCAACATTTGCAGCTTGGTGTTCGGCATGGCCGCGCGGAGGGCGCGGAGCCGCTCCCATGGGTCTTCTTTCAAGTATCGCAGACAGGTGTCGAACGTCGCGCCGCCCCACACTTCCAAGGACCAGAATCCCACGGCGTCGAGTTTCTGGGCGATCGGCAACATGTCCTCGGTCCTCATGCGGGTGGCCAGCAGGCACTGGTGCCCGTCGCGTAGCGCGACGTCGGTGATCAAGAGACGTTTTCCCGGCACGGGTTGGATGATCGATTCATCCCGTCGCAAGGCGGTCGGTTTCGATCGTTTGACGTTGGGCGCGGTAGATCGAGTGGTCGCCCGCTGTCTTTTCCCTGAAGATCGTGTGGTTGCCATGTCGTCAGATGTTGTGTGTGTGGGATAATGCCGCCCTGCGTCAGTTACAATCCCTCATAGGCGGCGATGGCGGCGGAAATCGCCAAAACCAAATCTTCCGGTTGCTGAAATTCATGATACGAGTACAACTCCGGGTGGGTTTCCAGGTACGACGTGTCGAAACGCCCGGCCATGAAATCAGGCTCCTGCATGATGGCTTCCATAAAAGGAATGGTCGTTTTTACTCCGCGCAGGACATATTCTTCAAGCGAGCGGCGCATGCGGCTTACGGCTTCTTCCCACGTGCGGCCGCGCACCGTCAGTTTGGCCAACAGGGCATCGTAGTAGGGAGGGACCGTATAGTCTTTGTAGACGGCGCCGTCAATGCGGACGCCGATTCCTCCCGGCGAGAGATAAGCCGTAATGGTTCCGGTGCAGGGCATGAAGTTGTTTTTGGGGTCTTCCGCATTGATCCGGCATTGGATCGCATGGCCCTGGAGCACGATGTCTTTTTGTTGCAGATCGAGCGGGAGACCCGCCGCGATCGAGATCTGATGACGGACGATGTCGATGGCGGTGATCTGTTCCGTGACCGTATGTTCGACTTGAAGCCGAGGATTCATCTCGATGAAATAAAACCGGCCTTCCTGATCAAGCAAGAATTCCACGGTGCCTGCGTTGTCGTAGTCCACCGCTCGAGCGATGGCGATCGCCGCACGGCCCATCTCTTCCCGGAGAGCCGGCGTCAAGATCAATGACGGCGCGATCTCGATCAATTTTTGATGCCGGCGTTGAATCGAACAATCGCGTTCGCCCAGATGAATGATATGGCCGTGGCGGTCTCCCAGGATTTGGAATTCGATGTGGTGAGGGCGCTCGATGTATTTCTCGATGAACACGCTGCCGTCACCGAATGAGGCTTGGGCCTCCCGCGATGCGGTCTCCATGTTTTCACGAAGCTCCGCGTCGGATCGCACGACGCGGAGCCCCCGTCCTCCTCCACCCGCGCTCGCTTTGATCATGAGCGGATAACCGACGTGCTTGGCAAAGGTCAACGCGTCTTTAACGTCGGTAATGGCGCCGTTCGTGCCCGGGACGATCGGCACGCCGGCTGCCTGCGCGATTTCACGGGCCTTGACCTTGCTGCCCATCATGGTGATGGCATAGGGAGACGGACCGATAAAGGTGACGCCGGAAGCCTGGCAGAGCTCGGCAAACTCCGCATTTTCCGAGAGAAATCCATATCCCGGATGAATGGCGTCGGCACCGATGCGGACGGCCAGGTCCACGATCTGTCGGCTGTCCAGGAACCCCTTGACCGGTCCGGGGCCGACCACATAGGCCTCGTCGGCTTTTTTGACGTAAATGCCGGTTGAGTCGGCCTCCGAATAAATGGCGGCCGTGGCGATGTTCAGCTCGCGGCAGGCCCGGATGATGCGCATGGCGATTTCGCCGCGATTGGCGACCAAGATCTTCTTAAACATGGCGCGTGAGACCGGACTGAAAAATGAGCGCGTAAGCTAACACAGGATGAAATGATCTGTCGAGAGAGGGAACGTCATTGCGTCGGAACCGACCAGGAGAATGGAAGGACGCCGATTCGCCGTTGACATGCGTGCGCGAAAGGTTCAGGCTTCGATCGACTGTCGGGCCTGCGCGTTGGATCTGGCAGCGGACCTGATTGTTCGGCAAAAAGGGGAGAGCGATAGTCTATCGTCTGCGAGAAATGAACGTTCCACACGGATCATCAATGGCGCGATGGCTTTGGCACAATGGTTTGGCGGATATGCAGGAATGGCGTTTGCTGAAGCGTTTACTGAGAAGGATAAAATGGACAGTGACGATCGGAATCCTCGTGCTTCTGGGATTCAACCATGTATCGGCATGGGGAGAAAGCCCGGCGCCGTCGGTTCATTGGGGCAGCCTGTCTTTCCCCGATCAATACTCCACGGTGATTACGGGGCTGACCCTCAATCGGTTCACACCGACAGATGGGAATGGGGCCAGGTATGATTCGACTGTCGAGAATACGATTGGTTTTAATCTGATCACGCTCAGTTGGACCCAACATTGGGGTGGAAACTGGGAAGGCTGGAGTGGCAATTTCACGGCCGGCATCAGTCCCACGGGCAACCAACCCAGTGAATTCTTCCAGAACAAGGTCGTTCATCAGTTGCGGCACCTGCCCCCGGTGCCCACGGTGGACTCCCGAAAAGAGACCGACGTGATGATCGATGGCTCTCTGACGCGATGGTTCACGTTGGGAAAGCCAAAAGTTGTGTTTGTCGGAGCGGGATTTTCTGTCGGCACGGTCTATCAACAGGGGTTTCTGCGAGCCGGGATCAGGCGGTTGCAGATCTCGCCGACGTTTTATCGCGGTGATTGGGGGGAGGTGAGCCTGCGGGCTTCCTTCTTGGGCCGCATCAGTTATCAAACCAACGGAGCGGCGATCCATTCAGTCAGAAACACCGCCGGGTTGGTCCAGCCGGCCGTGGCATTCGGTCAATACCGCTTGACGGAAAAGGGAGAAACCGTTCCCGCCTGGGAGATCGAATTCGGGCTGATGTGGGATTCCGGGATTTTTGTCAATCCCGTCGGGGAAAGCCAGAAACAGTTTGCATGGACCTTGGCCCTCTCCACGGGGCCGCTTCGGTTTGAAACCTGGAACGATAGTATGGGCAATATCGTGACGAGAGACTTCGGGCCTACCTATGGCGCAAGCCTGACGCTCGATCTTTTGCGGGTGTGGAATTCCATTCATGGAGCTTCATCCGCGCCGGCTTCTTCTCTTTCTCTTCTGTCCCAATTGTGAGGTCGATTACTTAGCCAGCACCAGGAAAGCTTTCGACCGGGCGTTGCCTCCTCCCGTCACAATGTCGATGAAAGACATGCCGGCCGGAACATTAGGCACCGTGGCCTCAATGGTCGTGTCGTTGATGAAGGTGTATTCGATGGTTGCCGCGCCGGCAGCGCTGAACGCGACGCCGTGAAAACATTCCTTGGTTCCGAAATTTTCCCCCTTGATCGTGACTTTCTCGCCCGGCTTGGCCTCGTCCGGCTCTACGGAGAGAATTTTCGGCCGTTTGCTGCGATCGCAGACCGGGTCTTGCTGAATCGTGCGCTCATCCGACCCCTCGATCGATTTCATATCGTACAGCGTAAAGCCCGATCCTTCGACCACGGCTCCCTCCTCGGCATAGACCGTATGGGAAAGCGGCGGCATAAGGAGCGATGAAGAGATGATCATGATCCGAGAGAGGAGCTGAAGGCGCATAGAACCTCCTGTGCAAACTTATTCGCTCTGCAACGAAATATACTCGTTCCCGACGATCGCCTGACCGGGGGCCGAGCGGGCGAAGGTCATGAAGGCTTGGACCAACGGATCGGGCTGCGGTCGGCATAGCAGCAACAAGGGGCGACGGAGGCCGTAGCGGCCGTCGCGCACGGTCGGTGCTTCGGGTTCGACTTTATCGATGGGGAGCAAGCGAACGGCAACACCGCTTGAGACCGCCGATAGACCGGAACTCAAAGAAATATAGGCGACGGCTGACAGCGGCGGCAGCGTGCCCGCGACGGTTTTCACGACCAGGTCATCGGAGTCGATCGTCTTCGCGCTATCGGAAATTTTTCCAACGATCTCCAATTGCGATTCGAAGGCGTCGCGAATGTGTTGACTGCGCGGGCGGTCGATCAGCGAGACCCTGGTCTCCGGTCCTCCCACCTCGGACCATTCCTTGACGGCTCCGGTAAAGATGAGAGCGACCTGCTGCTTTGTGAGTTCTTTGGTGAAGTTGGACAGGTGAACCAAGATGCCGATCCCGTCCCATCCGATTTGCGTGGAGGCCAGATCCGGATGGGCTGAAGCCGAGACCGCGATATGGGCTTGACCGCGTTTGACCATCTCAGGGGGATTCAATTGGGTATCCCACAGCACGTCGATGTAGGCCCTCGGGTGCGCCTTTTCAAAAGCGCGAGCGAGGGCCTCCATAACGGTTTGTTCCGGGCCGTTTCCGACGATAATAAGGTTTCCCGCCGGCTCGAACGCCAGGACTGAACCTGTCGCCAACATCAAGAGCAGCGCCAAGGCGATAACAACGGCTCTCGCGACGTTCATGGCGCCTCTGTGCGACGGAGGCGTGAAAAGGAATGGCCCGATATAGGAGCGAAAAAGAGACGACTCATTTTTATGGTTCAGAAGAGGGGTCCGATTCCGTGGCGGACTCCCATCCGCAATAGGCATTCGGACGAGGCATGTCGCGTTTTACGTCCAAGGGCGGCAGTTTGGCGAACCGCTCCATCCGCTCTTGATTCATGGCGGCGGCTTTCATTTCGACGAAGCCGGGCTTGTGAGTTCCGACGATTTTCGATGAAAAAGAAGAAAGCAGCCGGGTGGCCTGCCTGGCGTGACACGAGGGGCACTCGGTGTCCTCAATGCGGTCATGAACCGATTGGGCGGCTTCAAAATGTGTCGAGCACGCTTCGCAACGGTATTCATACAGTGGCATGACTGACGTTCTTTCTTTAGGCCGGATCAGCCGGCGGTCCGGAGACAGCCGTGCAAGCGCCGCGTGGACGCCCTTGACCGGGCGATGACATTGCGTTTATTGTAGCACGATTTTGTTCTGAAACGACCAGTGTCGGAGGAGGAAACCAATGCCGGTGCTTATTAGACGATATAAGGGCCACAGTGGGGTGATGCAGGAAGAGCGGATCGACGACGATGATCGCATCGAGCGATACATGCGGCTGTTCGAGAAAGACGATCTGAAAAAGCTGGAGACGGGCCAAAAGGTCTTCATTGAAAAGGATGAGTGGCAACTCCTTCCCTGATTGCTCGTCATTCGCATTCTATCCGGCTCGATATGACGTACTGGGTCCACGTCGCCCGATCGATCGATCGGGCGACGTTGCATCGTGATCGATGTTCGGAAATCCCGTCGAATGCCACTTCCAGTGATTTCTGGGAGGGTGGGTGGTTCGATTACCCGGACAAGGAGCGGGCGCTCCGTGCCATGGAGCAGGCGGGCGTCACGGAACAGCGGCGGTGTTCTCTCTGTAAGCCCTGATCGAAAAATCCTCAACAAGGGGATGAGGCGCACGGATTGCCTCCCGACGCTTCGGCCCCGTGCTTCGGATTGAACGATGCCTCGCTTCGTCCTGCTCTTGACGACCGTGATTTGGGGGGCGACGTTTCCGGCCACAAAGGTGGCTCTCGATCAAATTCCCCCTCTCTCGTTTTTATGCCTGAGATTTTTATTGGGGACCGCCCTGATTGGAATGTGGTTCGCGGCGGTGAACCGACGGCTTGTGCGTGAAAAGCCGGTGGTCGCCGCCGGTGCCGTGGCAACATTGTTTCTCTTTTGCGGCTACGTGTTGCAGACCGTCGGGCTCCGGTACACCAGCGCCTCCAATTCCGCCTTTTTGACGGTACTCTATGTGATATTCGTGCCGCTCTTTTTAAGGCGATTCGGAGGGCGGATCCTGTTCGCGGCGACGGTGGCCGTGGCCGGGCTGTGGTTGTTGGTGAAACCCAGCGCCGATGTGAACATCGGCGACCTCTTGACGATCGGCTGCGCGGCGGCTTTTGCAGGTCACATCATTTGCCTTGAGCGATTCACCCGCCTCTTCGATGCTCCGTCGCTCCTGGCTTGGCAGATGATCGCCGTCACGGCGTTGTTTGTCCCCATTGCATGGTGGGAGCATGCGCCGCCCGGGGCCTTTGCGCCGACGACGGTTTTGTTGATCGGGTTGGGGGTTACGGGAGTGTTGGCCACGGGAGCCTTCGCCGTGCAGATGTGGGTGCAGCAGCTCGTTCCCGCGCAGCAAGTGGCCTTGATCTTCGCTTCCGAGCCGGTCTATGCCGCATGGCTCTCATGGTATTTTCTCGGCGAAACGTTGGATCTGCAAGGATGGATCGGCAGCGCGCTCATTTTGGTCGCAGTGCTGACGGGCGCCTTTGCGAGCCAATCTCCCCCGGCCGTTCCCCTCGTGGCCGATTCGGGATCGGAGCGCACAGTATAAGCGAGGGGTGGGCGACGGTCATCACGGATAGAAACGGCAGGTATCGCATGGCGCAAAAATTTGGAAACGGTCGCTGGGTGCGCGAAGGATTTCTCGATAACCGTACGGCGGGGACGGTCGTCGGCCAGGTCGTGTTTGCCGGTGTTGGTGCGGTCGATTTCTTTTTGCTGGGGGACTTCAAAGCCGATATTGCGGGGGAAGTGATTCAGTTTCGAAACAGCCGATTTGAAGATGATGATGAAACGGCTGTACAGGTCATCGGTGACATGGAGAATCCTCAAATCGGAACGGTCAACCTCATCTCGCTTGACCCGCACCCCAACCTGATGCCGCACCCATATGTGGAATGGTTCTCGCTCAAAAAAGAGCACTATCGATTTGAACTGAACGCGGGCGATGCATGGGTCGTACACCCAGATGAGCTCGAAACGATCGATCTGGAAAGCGGGAGAATCCGTCGGTCATTGGCCGCTCAACTGCCAGCTCAACCGGCATCGAACAATGAGTCGGAGTGGGTTTAAGAAGAGACGGCACGCCGTTACGGGCTTCGCCTACAAAACCCCCCCGGTTTGAATCATGGCTTCGATAAGGGCGGCCTGCCGGTCGACAGGCTTGACCGCCGTGACCATTGAGTCATTCTGCCGACCCGCCATCTCCTGAATTGAGAGCGAGCTTAGGCCGGGATGTTCTCGGCGGGCGCTTGAACGGGGATCGTCATGTCGATGGGACGTTTCAGAATGCTACGATCCGGTTCCTGTTTGGCCGATTCCTGCTTCGGTTTTCCTTCCCGCACGTATTCGGGCACTTCTCGAATGTCCCATACCAGGCCCAGTCGTTCCAGCAACTTCAGCCCGTAGTAGGTGAGGTCGATTTCCCACCAATAGAATCCCTGCCTGGTGGAGGCGGGGTAATAATGGTGATTATTATGCCAACCTTCTCCCATGGTAATGAGGGCAAGGATGAAATTGTTCCGGCTGTCGTCTCCCGTTTGGTAACGCTGCGATCCGTAGACGTGCGACAGAGAGTTGATAGTGAAGGTGCCGTGGGCAAGGGCGACGGTCGAGATAAAAAATCCCCAGATGAGCATTTGGGGGCCGTTGGTGCCGAGATGCGGAGCGGAAATTTCCAGTACGCGACCCAACCCGAACATGGCGAATCCGGTCAGGACCGGAATCACGATGTCGAATCGATCCAGGAACCGCAGTTCCGGAAACTTATAAAAATCGGCGATCGCCTTGAATCGGGGAGCGAAATGCGTTTGAGAAGTAAACCAGCCCATGTGAGACCAGAAAAACCCTCTCTGCCGCGGCGAGTGTACGTCGTCCGGCGTGTCGGAGGCGATATGGTGGTGACGGTGATGACCCGCCCACCAGAGGGGGCCGCGTTGCACGCACATGCCGCCCAGAACCGCGAAGGCGAACTGAGTGGCGCGGGACGTCTTGAACGTGCGATGTGAAAAGTACCGGTGATACCACCCGGTAATCGCGAACATGCGAATGAAATAAAAGGCCACCGCCACGCCGACGGCCGTCCAGCTCCAGCCCACCCAAAAGACTCCCAGACACATGAGATGGACCGCGATAAACGGAATGCTGCGAATCCAATCGAACTTGGGAGGGCCCTCCACCTTCATGTGCTCCAGGCCGGCCCACGAGTCGAACCAGCGAAGAAACGAGTACCATCGATCCCGGCTCGTCGTTTTCGGCTTTTCATCAGAGGGGGGCGTCAGCATGTTGGCCATTCCATATACCTCCGTGTCGTAGAGACTGATGCAAGGCGGCGTTGAAGACAGGACACAACCGTCTCTCTTGGAGCTGAATTCGGCGGCGTTTGTGTGATGAAAATGAATGTAAGCCGCAGAGTCCGATCTCACGTATGACAGGGGCGCATTATACACGCAGCTCTCCAAAAATAAAACCGCTTCCTGATGATGACTCCGACTATTTTTTGCGTGGCCGTCGCCGGAGTGGACCGCCTGCTCTCTTGCATCGTCCCTGCCGCCAGTCCAGCGCGTCGGGAGTCGAAATTCTGAAAAACCGAGCGTGTCGAGATGACATCCCTAGAAAGAGAATGTGTGATCAACACGGGGCGGGTTCTCAGGACCCGGTTGAAAGACCTGGAATAGTTTTTCGACACCCTGCTACAATGCGCAGAATGAACGATCGTTTTTTGAGAGCCTGCCGCCGAGAGCCGGTCGACTGTACCCCGGTCTGGTTCATGCGCCAAGCCGGGCGCTATATGGCCGAGTACCGGGCGCTGCGCGCCAAACACTCGATTCTTGAGATGTGCAGGACGCCGGAACTGGCCGCTCAAGTGACGCTCCAACCGATCGATCGGTTTCCCCTCGACGCCGCGATCATTTTCGCGGACATTCTGCTCCCCCTTGAACCGATGGGCATGGATCTG
>JAIWOH010000109.1 GCA_020216985.1 Nitrospira sp. | reverse complement strand
GAGTTCGCCCAAGGTGAAGGGCCGGTGATTCATAATCCGATCCGCGACCGCGCGTCGGTGGATCGGCTGAAGGTCGGAGACGGAGATGGGCTTGACTATGTGGCCGAAGCCATCAAACTGACCCGTCGCGCCCTCGATGGGAAAGTGCCGTTGATCGGCTTTGCCGGTGCGCCGTTCACCTTGGCCAGTTACGCGATCGAAGGCGGCGGATCGCGCAACTATCTCCATACCAAGCAGATGATGTACAGCGATCCCGCGTCGTGGCATAAACTGATGGACAAGTTCGCCAGGGTCATTACGGGCTACCTTCGGCGTCAAATCAGAGCGGGCGCCCAAGCCGTTCAGCTCTTTGACAGTTGGGTGGGGTGTCTGTCTCCCGGGGATTATGAGGAATACGTGTTGCCGCACGTGCAGGTGATTTTCGAGGGGCTCAAACGGGAAGGGGTGCCGATGATCCATTTCGGGACCGGTACGACGGCGCTTCTTCGACTGATGCGCGAGGCGGGAGGCGATGTCATCGGTCTTGATTGGCGTGTGCGCCTTGATGACGGATGGGCGGCGGTGGGGCACGACCGGGCCGTGCAAGGAAACTTGGACCCGCTCGTATTGTTCGCTCCGCTCCCCGAAATTGAACGCCGGGTTGAAGATATCCTTCGGCGCGCCGGCGGACGGCCGGGCCACATCTTCAATCTCGGTCACGGCATTCTTCCGACGACGCCGGTCGATCACGTCGCCGCGGCGATCGACATGGTGCATAAACTCAGTCAACGGTAAGGACGACGGAGATCTTCTCGCACGCTCGCCCTCTCATGCTCACGATCTGCGGTATGGTTTGACCGCCCTTTTTGAAAGACACGGATGGAACAATGCCGGAACAGAGACGTCACGTTGCCGTGTTGCTGATGGCCATGGGGGGACCCGATTGCCTGGAAAACGTCGAGCCTTTTTTGCTGGACGTGCGGGGAGGGCGGCCGACCCCTCCTGAACTCGTCGAAGAAATTCGGGAGCGATATCGAGCCACCGGCGGAAAGTCTCCGGCTCTCGGCATGACGCGAAGCGTGGCCGAACGATTGGAGCGGCGTTTGAATGAATCGGGAAAGGGGCGGTACCGAGTGTCCGTGGGAATGCGCCACTGGCATCCATACATTAAAGACGCCTACGCCGAGCTGCTGAAAGAAGATCCCGAACAGGTAATCGGAATCTGCATGGCGCCGCAGCAGTCGTCGCTCAGCACAGGGGCGTACAAGAGAAAGGTCGAAGAGGCAAGGGCGGCCCTGCGAAGCACCCTACCGGTCGGCTACGTCGGCGCCTGGAATACGCATCCCAAGCTGATCGCGGCCATCGTCGATCACATCGAACAGGCGCTACTCAAATTTTCAGCCGATGAACGAAGCCGTGTTCCGGTCCTCTTTACGGCCCACAGTCTGCCGGAGCGGATTGTCGCTCAGAACGATCCCTATCCCATGGAGGTCAAGGCGACGGTTGATGCCGTCACCGCCCGTCTAGGGGGGAGACCGACGACGTTCGCGTACCAGAGCCAAGGGCGATCCGACGAGCCGTGGCTGGGACCGACGGTGGAGGAAGCGCTCGACCTTCTGCATCGCACGGGACACAGGCCGGTGGTGGTGGCGCCGATCGGCTTCATTTGCGACCATGTCGAAACGCTTTATGATATCGACATTGAACTCAAGCAACGGGCATCCGGCTTGGGAATGCGGCTGGAACGCATGCCGATGCTCAACGACCATCCGGCTTTGATCGAGGTCTTGGCCGACATCCTGATGGCGCACGACGCCACGTCCTCTCCTCAACGGTGAAACGATTCCACACAGTCATCGTCGGCGGCGGCATCTCGGGATTGGCCGCTGCATTTGCTTTGTGGGAAACGGTCTCGGCGAAGGGCCTCTCCTGCCGCTGCACGGTGCTCGAATCCGCCTCCTATTGGGGAGGAAAGATCGTCACGCACCGGATCGGCGATCTCGTCACCGAAGCCGGTCCGGATTCTTTTTTGTCCCAAAAACAGGCCGCTCTCGACCTCTGCATCAAATTGGGTCTTGCCGATCAGGTGATCAATACCAACGAGACGGGCAAAAAGGCCTGCGTGCTGCGGGACGGGCGGCTCTATGAATTGCCGGACGGATTGATTTCCTTTGCGCCGCGACAATGGAAACCCTTGTTGCGAAGCGGATTGCTCGATTGGGTCGGGCTGGCGCGAATGGGATTGGAGACCTTGATTCCGCGCGGACCGGCGGAGGGGGACGAATCGCTGGCGTCGTTCTGCCGCCGCCGCTTCGGCCGTCAAGCGTTTGAACGGGTGCTGGAGCCGCTCATGGCGGGGATCTACGCGGGCGATGCCGAGCACATGAGTCTTAAAGCGACGTTCCCTAGATTTTGGGAACTGGAGCAGCGGCACGGCAGCGTTATACGAGGTATGGTGGCCGCGAAGCGGGCGGCGCCGCGGTCCGAGCCCGGTCGGCCGCGGCATACGATGTTCGTGAGCCTCAAGAACGGGCTCGGCGACCTCGTGTCCGCCTTGACGGGCCGGTTAAAGCAGCAAGAGGTGGAACTTCGGTTGGGATGCAAGGTCGAGGCGTTACGGGTGCGGTCTCATCAGCCTGGCCGCTGGATGTACGATCTGATTCTTGATGACGGATCGGCGCTTTCTTCGGAGAGTTTGATTCTCGCGACGCCGGCCTATGTCTCCGCCGACCTGTTACGACCGCTGTCTCCGATCGCCGGAGGACTGCTCGACATGATTCCCTACGCTTCGACCGGCACCGTCGCGTTGGCGTATCCGGCCGAGCAGTTGGCCGGTGCGATCGAGGGATTCGGGTTCGTGGTGCCCCGAACCGAGGGCCGCGATCTCCTGGCCGCAACGTGGACGTCGCTCAAATGGCCGTATCGCGCTCCGGCGGATCGGGTGTTGATCCGCTGTTACGTCGGCGGAGTGGGCCGCGATGACATACTGAACCTCGATGATCGCGAGCTTGCGGCTAAGATTCGAGCCGAGCTTTCAGCTCTCTGTGGAATCCGAGCGGAGCCGGTCTATGCCGAGGTGAATCGTTGGTGGAAGGCGATGCCGCAATATACAGTGGGGCATCTTGACCGGCTGAATCAGCTTGAAGCGGCGTTGAGCCGCTATCCGGGACTTGCGCTCACGGGTGCGGCCTATCGCGGGGTCGGGATTCCGGATTGTATTCGCGATGGGGCAGCGGCGGCGGAAAAGATCGCCAAAGACTTGTCGGGCGAAGGTCGTCACGCAGGATAGCGCCGACGGTTTGCCGCGCCGCACGATTCGATCAGCCGTACATCCATCTCCTCGTCAACGGCAGTTCGGTCGGGCCCTCGGTCTCTTGCAGACTGGCGAGGACTTGGTGAACGTTCATCCACCCGCGGTGAAATCCCAACGACGTACCGGCGAGGTAAGCCCGCCAGATTCGCACCGTCCGTTCCCCCACGACTTGACGGGCGGCGTCCAATTGTCGTTCCAATCGTTCCGACCAGAGCGCGAGCGTGCGAGCATAGTGCGGTCGCAGGCTCTCGACATCATAAATTTCGAATTGCCGAGCGCCCATTTCCCGAATGATCGTATGAAGATGGGCCAACTCATTGTTGGGAAAGACGTAGGTGTCGATGAAATCGTCGACGCCGGAGCCGACGGGCCGACCGTCGACATCGGACGACGTAAAACTGTGATTGAGAATCAGCCCGCGATCGCGCAAGAGACGGCGGGCGACGAGGAAATAGGTCGAAAAATTCTTGAGGCCGACGTGCTCGAACATGCCGACGCTTGCAATTTTGTCGAACGAATCCTCTCCGAACCGCGCGGGTGCGTCCCGGTAGTCCAAGAGGTGTACTTCGGCTCGGCCTTCGAATCCGGCTTGCCGAATGCGGTCCCGAGCCAGCATGAATTGATTGTCGGAGAGGGTGATGCCGACAGCATGAACTCCGTACTGTTCGGCGGCGCGGATGATCAGCCCCCCCCAGCCGCAGCCGATGTCCAGGAACCGTTCGCCGGGACGCAATCGCAGCTTGCGGCAAATATGATCCAGTTTGGCCAGTTGCGCGACGTCGATCGTTTCCTCGCCGGTTTCAAAATAGGCGCAGGAATAGACCATCCGTTCGTCGAGCCAGAGGCGGTAAAAATCGTTCCCCACGTCGTAGTGATGTTGAATGTCGGCGCGGTCTTGATGCGGCGGATGGTCTGATGGCGTCGCCTCGATGCGTGCCGTCACCGGCGCGCCGCCGGCCGCCACGAGTCGTTCGGCGGCGACGATGGCGGTCATGATGTCGCCCTCGACGTCGATGCGTCCGTCGACGAAGGCCGTGGCGAGCCCTCCGAGCGTCGGATTGGCCAGCTCGACCAACACCGTCGGATCATGAATCGACAAGACGGCTTGAGGTGTCATGCCGAGGTTCAGACGCGATCCGTCGGGGAAAACGACGTCCAACGGCTGTCCGTCTTTCGCGCGGATCTCTTCCGCCAATTGACGAATCCGATGGGCGACAGCCTTGTCCGTGATCCAATGGGTCACCTGCGACAACAGATCTCGATGAGACATACGTGCCTCCTAAGTCTGTCGCTGAATCTTTCCCTCTGGAGAGTATGAGCGGCTCGGCGTGCGTGATGCGATATGATCTTATCGTAAGACGATGTCTTATGAAAGTAGCGGGAAAAGCGAGATCGAACGACGGACGCTCCGGATTACGGATTGTCTCAACGACACGACGTCATCCACGCTAGGGAAGCGCTAAGGAAGAATGATTGCTTGTTGCGGGTAACCGAGTTCCAGCAGCATGGCCTCCACCGCATCGACCATGGGAGGCGGGCCGCACAAGAAAATACATGTTTCAGGCCCTGGAGGGGGAAGATGTCGGCGCAGCACGTCGGGCGTGACGCGGCCGGTTCCTTGCCGCCAGTCGGAAGGAGGATTCTCCAACAGGTGGTGACAGTGGAAGTTTGGATATTCTCGAACATTCCGTTCCCACTCCCGGCGGAAGATGATGTCCGCCTCGGTCTTGTTGGCGAAGATTAAAAACAGCTCGGCGTCGATCCGGTTGGCGAGAATCCAGCGGATGATAGAGATCATCGGCGTGATGCCGGTACCGCCCGCCACGAAGCCCACTTGTTTGGCCATACCGTCCACCCAGTGACCGCCGGCATTCGGTCCGCTCATCAAGACCGTGTCGCCGATGTGTTGCTCGTGCAGGTAGCGGGAAACAAGCCCTGTTTCGTACCGTTTGACAGTCAGATCGAAATGACCCGTGACTCCCGGCAGAGAGGAGGGGGTATAGGCCCGTTTCACCGTCTTGCCGTTGAGGGTAGCGTGGACGTAGAGAAAGTCTCCGGGCAACATGTCCAATGTCGCCTCGGCAGGGAGTGCAAACCGAAACGTCTTGGTGTCGTGTGTATCCGGTTCAATCTGGATCAGTTTGTAGGGAGCGGGTGACGCGGTTTTGATGCGAGCGATAGGGGCCATACCGGAGAGCTATCATACGAGGTCTATCTCCTTGGCGCAATCCCCAAGTTCGGCGCTCAGGCCGTTCGTCTGTATTTGCGCAGCGGCTGAAGAGGATTTCTACAGGCAAGAGGAGGGGGGGTCACCCATCGTGGTCCGTTCTGACGTTCTCGGCCAACCGATGTTTTTCCAGGCCGGCCAGCACCGGACGAGCCGCCGCAATCCGGTGTTCGACGGCCTGAATAAGCCAGCGCCGCGCCTCTTCGGTGTCGCGCTTGACGCCTCGCCCAAATGCGTACATCACTCCCAGCACGTACATGGCTTCTCCATTGCCGGCTTCCGCCAAACGGCGAAGACCGGTGGAAGCTTTCCCGTACCAATTGACCGATTCCGGTGTCTGTTGCCCGTCCCGCTGGGCGTAAAATCGACCGAGGCGGTATTGGGCAAACGCATCGCCCCGTTGGGCCAACTGATGGTCGCGGGTCGCGTGTACAGTCGGAACGGAGGGGGAAACAACGGTCTGAACTGTGGTCGGAGCGGGAGTCGTCCGGGGCGAGGCTGTGTCTGTCTGGCGACCAAGAATCGGCTTCTCCTCTTGCTTGACCGTAGGACGAGCCACGACTTTTGGTTCGGAACTAGGAAGGCCGGCAGGGAGGTTCCGTTTGGCTTCCTGTTGAGCGATGACCCGGTTGGCCGCCGGTTGCGGCGTGACGACCTTGTGAGATTCAGGCCAGTCTATTTTCTTTGGCGGTCCGTTCAAAGCGAGGTCGGTATTACGAGGAGGATCGGTTGCCGCTGCCACGTGTTGATCGGTCGGCTGCTCAGGCCGGTCGCACTTTTCGTGCGAATCGGCGGAAAAACTCAGGTCAAGATTCCGGAGACAGTCGGCGGATTGATCCGGCGAAGGGAGCCATACGTTCAGCGCGGATATGCCGCCCACCATGGAGAGGGCAAGGAGTGCCCATCGTGTCAACCGACGTTTGACGAGTTGTCGATCGCTGGGGGGGACGAGGACGAGTCCGGGATAGCCCTGTTTGGCCATACACGCTCCGGGAGAACTGCCGGCAGTATACCAAGAGATCGGCGGCTTGTCTCGTGAATCTTCTCTAAGGATGCTGAAGCGGCGGGGAGGGGTGAAAACTGCATGTGCCGAGGAGCAGGGCGGAGCCCTGAAGCCGTTTCCGGAGCCTGGTCGGCCGCCTCTTGTCCTCTTTCATCGGGAGACCCTATAAAGGTTCAACATAAAACGGTAGCATACATATTCCAACAAGGGAGGGCTTGTGCAATCGATCGACGCCAAGTTGACCGTGGTCGCGACCGGCGGTCCGTTCCGTGAGCCGAGAGAAGAGGTCTTGTCGTATGACTATGCGATTCAACGCTCAACGTGGCCGACTCCGCACGGGGTCCGCGCCAAAGTGTCCATACCGGACGAGCTTGCAGTGTTTAAACGGCGATTGTTGGGCGAGATCACCGGTTCTCCCGGGCAGCAATTGGTGATCAACAACGTGCTTTCCAAGAAAATCGCCGATTGGAAAATCCGCGTTGCCGAGAAAGAGGGGCTTTTGACGGAGCGGCGCGATGTCATGCTGGCGCCGTTTGTCGGATCGCTCGCCCACTTGTTTCCCAGGCTGGAAGAATGGTTCGCCTTGGAACAAGCGGCCGTTCGAGAGGAAATCCGAAAACGGGCCGGGATCTGACGACGGTCAGAAGATTCTACGGTAGTGTTTGGAGTGCACGCCAGACTCGTCGGCGAATCCCAGAGACCCGGTGTCCGGATTGCCGGTGTCGTTGAGATCGATTCGGTAATGACCGCGGACGGCCTCCATCGCGACTTCGAACGGGATGGCGCCCGGATAGAGGCTGCCCGGGGCGTGGGCGCCGCGAGTCAACGTGCGGAGAGTCTCGGCTTCTGCGAACGACGCGTCGGAAAAAATATAGATGTCGGCGATCGCGTGGTCGCCCAGAAGGTGGCCCGGCGTGGTCGCAGGCAGTTGATCGCCGAGGGTTCCGGCCAGTCGATCATGCTTGAGGCGTTTCAACAGCGCGGCGATTTGGCTGTCCGTCGCTTGCGGCGGCACGACCAATCCGATCGCGTTCATCTCCGGGACCGTCGAACGGACGTTAAAAATGACGGGGGCTGCGTCCGGATCCTCGATGGAAGAGACGGCGGGGCCTTCGGTGCCGGTCGCCTGTTTATTGCGGGAGCTTGGAACGATCAGGGCGACGAACAGCCACAATCCCACCAACACTCCCAGCAGGACGAGCATGGGATGGAGGCCGGCCCGTTTCCCCTCTTCGTAAGGACCCTGTTGGTCACTCATCCGCGGTCGCCTTTCTCTAAAACGATCCGTGCAGGCGCAGATTGATCCGGTCGAGAATCAGCGAGGCGCCGTTTCGCCTCTTCCCACAGGAGATCCATGTCGGATAAGGTCATGTCCGTAAGGGATCGTCCCTGTTCCGCGGTCAGAGCTTCAATCAAATGGAAGCGATCGACAAACCGATTCGTAGCCCGCCGAAGGGCCTCTTCCGGGTTCACCTTGAGAAAACGGGCCAGGTTGACGAGAGAGAATAGGATGTCCCCTAGTTCCGCTTCGACCTTGGTCTGCTTGGTCGGCGGGGCATCGGCGGGGTCCATGTCGGTATCCTCCAAGGCCTGTTTCAATTCGCCGACCTCTTCCACGATTTTCCCGAAGATCTGTTCGAGTCCCCCAGCATTGTGCGGCCAGTCAAATCCCACGCGAGCCGCTCTGGCTTGGATCTGAAAAGCCCGTAAGAGGGCCGGCAGGGTTTTCGGGACGCCGTCAAGGGCGGATTGACTGTTCCCCGTGGCTTGCCGCTCGGCCCGTTTGATCTGTTCCCATTGGTTCAGCACGTGCTCGCTGTTCGTCACCGCGCCGCCTTGTCCGTCTGTCTTGAACACATGGGGATGCCGGCGAATCAGCTTGTCCGCCAGGGTTGTCAAGACATCGTCGATGGTAAAGGTGGCAGCTTCGGCGGCGATCTGGCTGTGAAACAACACTTGCAGCAGCACGTCGCCCAGTTCCTCCCGCAGTTTGGTCTCGTCGCCGTGGTCGATCGTCTCCAGCACCTCATAGGTTTCTTCGAGCAGATAGGGCTTGAGCGACTCGTGGGTCTGTTTGCGGTCCCACGGGCATCCGTTGGGGGCGCGCAGCGCCGCCATGATGGCCGTTACCTTGTCGAATCGTTCCGACATGATCCGCTTTATCCCATCCGATCAATGATGCCCCGATGCGCCGTCACTCTATACCGAGAGCGGCTGTCTCTTCAATGTTCGGCGGCAAACGACCGTGACCATAGGACTTGACAGTGGATAGGAATCGGTCGGCTAAGGTGCGCAAGCGTTGTTCTTGCGCCGCATGAACAGAGGGTGTGTTTGTCACCCCTTTGCTTGAGGAGCGTTACGGCATCCGGACGATTCAGAATTCTTGTGGTACTAGGACGCCAGGACGACCATGATCCACTCGCGCATCCTCGATCGAGGCGGATATGGTGTAGGCAATTCCACGGACCGACTCTGACTTCGGTCGAGTGATCGGGAGAGATTGCAGGATTCGCAGCCTCCCTCCAAGGAAGAACCCAGAGCGAAATTTTGACAACTGTCTGGCTTCGCGGTAGTTTTTGCTTCCACTAGAATGCGGCGACATACGATATGCGTTGCAGGGGCGGGCTGGAGCGGACTTAATGGCTAGCCGCCTCACCTTGCGGCATGTTGTAGAGGGAGAAACATGTACAAGAAATGGCAAGGCAGCACGGAAATTGGATTTTGGACGTTGTCTCTAAGTGCCCGAAGGAATTTCCTGAGAAATGTTTAGAGGCCTTGTTGACTGGTTGTCTTCAACTCGAAGCGGGACATCGGACGCGGCGACGTCCATGTCAGCCGAAAAGAGAGGGTTCTTGTTGAAAATGGCAAGCGCTGTGGGCTTGCTCGCTCTGATCCTTGCCATATTAACGAAGGAAGTATGGGCTCAGGATTATGAGCGATCCAGCGGACAACGCAATCTGGCTACTGAAATCGAATCTCTAAAACAACGTATTACTGCAGCCGGTGCCTCAGAAGAAACAAAGGAGCTGCGTAATGCGTACCTTGATCTTTTTGCGCAATACTCTTCAACGACAGTCGAACTCATATCGAAACGCGAGTACGAAAAGGCAAAATCCGTATTGAAGGAGTGGGAAGAGACGCTGGAGAAGGCGATGCCTGCGCTCGACGAAAAACAACAATTTTACAGCCTTTCTCGGCATCAGATGTCGTCAGGTTACCTGTGGGAAAGTATGGGGCTTGCGGCCTATTTTCTCGATGGTGATTATGTGAATGCACCGAGTCTGTTAGAGAAGGCGGAAGTGCATCACGAGCGGGCAGCAGAACTGGCAAACCATGTTCAATTTGCCGAGGACGCCCCTGTCCAGGCCAGGGAGATACAGAAGAGCGTAGTCGCTATGCAACAGGCAGAGGCGAAGCGTGTCAGGGGGATGCGGCTTTTAGCGCAGGGTGACTATGAGTCGGAGGCTGGCAATCTCGA
>JAIWOH010000108.1 GCA_020216985.1 Nitrospira sp. | reverse complement strand
TCGTGCTATCCAGATGCTTGAGGAAGCCGTTGAAATCCTCAAAATAGCAGAAGAGATGTCTCCGGCAGAAGTTCATGGGAGCGATCCCGTAGCTTCTATCAAGGAGAAGTGGCAACGTCCCCCCAACTTTATTGACTTCACTCGGGCGTTGCTATACAGGACTCGCTCGGATCGCGCGCTGGTCGACGGAGATTTCCTGACAGCCGCCATTGAGCAGAAAAACCGGGCAGAGGCGCTAAAGCGTGCTCAGTCCATGCACCTGCGCACCGCGCAACCCCTTCACGAAAGTTTTGCCAGAAGGCTGGCTCGTGACATTTATATAGCATACCAGCGGCACGATAACTTGATGGCCGCGGCACAGAGTCGAGCAAAGTGGGAATGGCTATTGGCACTTGCATTCTTTGTTATGGCAATAGGATCAGTGGTCCTTTTCATATGGATCTCTGCACGTTTCGAGATCGTACGGAACAAGGTGGTCTTCACTCTTTTGCTCTTGTTTGTTATGGCGGTTGCAGGAATCGGAGCACAACAGGTGAAGTGGAAAGATGCTGCCAACTGGTTAAAAGGTTCGTTTGTCGAATCGTTGAGCAAAGACAAGCCATGAGGAAAAGAATACCTCGCCCGTTGCTACTCCCTGACCGCAATTGCGCTGCGCTTCATAGCGGAAAATGAGAGTTGTTACTAGGTCTTTTAACGAGACCCCATCATGATTCGCACGGACAGCTGACCCGCCAAATTCCAGGCGCAGTTCACAAACGGCGTACAGGTTTCGGTGTCCGACACGACACCGGATAAAGGGGGTGGAAATCTTGGCTTCCGCCCGCACGAGCTTCTTAAGACCGCGCCGGCCAGTTGTATGAACAAGCCCCCGTGCATGCGTGCCGAGAAACAGGCCTTCTGCTTTCGGGTGTATCCGTCACTGTTTCCCATGTTCGAAGCAACTTTGATAAGCCGTTGTTCGAATGCAGTGCGGAGTTTCATGGCTTGCGATCGGAATCTCAAAAAGGCCAACTCCTTGTCGGCCCTGGAGACTTGTCCTGTCGACAACACACGGTCAAAGCCGCTACACTTCAGGCTCCACGATCAATGATGGGCCTGACAGTGTGGTCAAACTCGACGCGCGACAAAGCGGCGCGCCGGTCGCTTGGTCGTGCGGTCGCAACGGACATTCAAGAGATAGTTATGACTACATCGAAGTACAGAAGCACATTGCCGCAGCTTGCAGACGAGTTCTTCATGACCGATGGGGGGATCGAAACCACGCTCATTTTCCTCGACGGTTTGGAGTTGCCCTATTTTGCCGCTTTTCATTTGCTCAAGACACCGGAAGGGGAACATGCTCTGCGAACCTACTTCCGAACATATGGAGAATCGGCCGGGAGGTTCCGCACCGGGCTGATTTTGGAAACCGCGACATGGCGGGCGAATTCCGACTGGGGAGCGAAGCTCGGGTACAGCGCCGCAGCTCTTGCAGAATGCAACAGGGAGGCAGTCCGCCTGCTCGAAGACATCCGAAATGAGTATGAAACCCGTCGGACGCCGGTGGTCATCAGCGGATGTATCGGGCCGCGCGGGGACGGATACCTACCCGATACCGCAATGTCGGAACGCGAAGCCGAGGAGTACCATCGAATGCAGGTCGAGACGTTCGCGGAGACCGCCGCCGATCTCGTGACGGCCATCACCATGACCGCCGCCGAAGAGGCGGTCGGGATCGCGCGCGCCGCGAAGCAGGCGCACATGCCGGTGGTCATCTCTTTTACGGTGGAGACCGACGGAAAGCTGCCGACAGGACAGTCTTTAGCTGATGCGATCAAGCAAGTCGACGACGCCACCTTGGGGTATCCTGCCTATTTCATGATCAACTGCGCCCATCCGAGCCACTTTGACCATATCCTGCGTGGGGATAAGCCGTGGACCGAGCGGATTCGCGGTCTCCGTGCCAATGCGTCCACCATGAGCCATGCCGAGCTGAACGAGGCTTCCGAACTTGACGCGGGCAATCCCATCGAGCTTGGACGAGCGCATGCCGCGCTACGGATGCACAAGTTGAAACGGCTGACTGTCATGGGCGGTTGCTGTGGAACGGATCATCGTCATGTCGAGCAGATTGCAAGTGCGTGCCTGCCGACATTCCGCCCGGCGATCTAACGACCGTCTACAGCGGGCTTTGTCCGCTTCCTCCGTCGGCTGAGATGTGAGATATTCGTCCGCAGCCTGTGCTATCCTTTGAGTGTCGCCGGACTTAAGACGTGTGCCATGCGCTACACACAGCTCGATTTGAGCCGGACGCTCTGCCCGCAAGCTCCTCTGTCATCCGTCGCCCCATCAGGACATTCTGTAAAGAAAAGGTACAAATGGGCCTTTGCAGGGTTCCCTCCGTGTCTCGTCCGCATTTCAGGAGTTGGGCAAGCGGAGAAATGTTGGTGCCCGAAGAGGCTCTTTCGTTTCTTGCGACGGAGGGAATCGTCTTTATCGCCGAAGGACCGGCGACCTAGAGGAAAGTAGTTCGGCGTTTCGAAATTCTCCTGCCGCTACGTTTTAACGATGGGACTCCGGTCCCGGACAATGCAATCGCCGACACGTTGCTCGAAGTTGGAGCAGCGATTTGGAGCTCTGTCGTGTGACACGCAAGGCATTCATGGGCAGTGGCGGTATGAGGGGCAGAGTTACCGTGACGACCTGATCCGCGTCTCCGTCGATGTAGCCGATGAGCCGAAACATCGACACTACTTCGTTGAATACAAAGAACGGCTCAAGGCTCGCTTCAAACAGATCGATATCTGGATAACCACCTATCTGATCGAAGTCATTTAAAGAAAAATCACCTCACAGGCCCCTGTGGTATCCGGCCTTACCGGCCTTAACTGACCATTCACACCGCAGCTTTTGTGCGGGCTTGAGCAGTTGTGTGCGTTTCTCAGGTTCGGGGCCATGCGCCAAACGGATGACATCCCACCATCATGCAGCGACGGGGCATGTCGCAGCCCTCGGCTTGCGGGGTCACAGCCCCTGTGGTAGGGTACCATCCATCTGTCTTCCGTCAGTCGAAGTGCGTGGGGAGGAGGAGAGAATGAGTGAACAAGAACAAGGGTTTGTGGTGCGGGATCGGCGGGGGATCGGCGGGTCGGGAACGGCCGGATCATCGGCGTCCGAAAAGACGCGGGCGGCGTCCTCATCAAGACCCGAAAAACCCGACGCCGGGGCATCGCAGGAGGCTCCGCCGCTTCCAGTGACGTTCTCGTCATTCGTCATTTCGTTGGGGTCTTCCGCGTTGATGTTGATGGGGGAGCAACTGGATCCTCGTCAAGAGGCGCTATCCGTCAATCTTCCCCAGGCGAAAGAAATCATCGACCTCCTCTCGATTTTGGAAGAGAAGACCAAAGGCAATCTGACGTCCGAAGAGCAGACGGTCTTGCGGGATATGCTCTATGCGCTTCGCCTGAAGTACGTTGCGTTGGTTCCGTCCAAGTAAATTCCGGTCCGGCTCTCTTACGGCGGGTTCCTGATTCCGATGGTTCTCCGAGCGAGAGGCGGTCGCTCGGCTGAGTGACGGGGTTGCGTCTTTTCCGGCTCTGGCAGGCGGCCATGGAGAATCGTCAAAGAAAAGAGACTGATCTCATGCCAGAGCCAAGCCGGTCGGCGAACGGTCCCGACAGGCCATCTCACCTCCAAACCGACCATACCGACGATCGCCGGCAACCGACATCCGGGCCCCACCCGCGTGGAAACTCTTCGGGTGCCTCCAGAGAGCCGGATCGAAAAAAACCGCATCTCCGTCCTGTCTGGATCGTGCTGATTCTGTTGATTCCGTGCCTGGCATTGACGTTCTACTACGCACAAATGGTCGTGCCGGGCGGCGAGGAGAAGGGATCGCTCGTGCCCACCGCCGGCTACGCCATCGTGCTGTTGCTGGTGAATCTTGATTTGATCGGGCTGGTCGTTCTGACCCTGCTCTTGTCCCGCAATCTGATCAAGGCCTATTTCGAGCGCCGCCACCGGCTCGTCGGCTCCGGGTTCAGAACCAAACTGATCGCCGCGTTCATCGGGTTCTCGCTGATTCCGACCGTGCTGCTTGCGATCGTCGCCAGCGGGTTTCTTAACAAGGCAGTGGATGTGTGGTTCAGTGAGCAGATCGAAAACGTCATGCGGGATTCCTACGAGGTCGCGCGGCTGCAGCAGGCCGGGCATATTGCGTTGGCGGTCAACAGCGCGCGGGCGATCGGGCAAGAAATATACCGCGAGGACATGCTGCTGCCGGAGCAGCGGGATCTTCTCATTGCGGCCATGGCGCGGAAACGTGCGGAATATGGAGTCGCAGGGATCGAGGTCTTTTCAAACAAGATGGAAGCCCTCACCAAGACGTTTGATGCCAGCGTGCCGGAGGGCGTGTTGGATCTGCCGGTCAGCCAACTCGTCCTTCAGGCCATCAACGGCAAGCAGGAATCCACGTCCGTGCAAGAGGCCCAATCGGGCCGATTGGTGCGGACGGCCATTCCGGTGTCCTCCGGGACCCGAAGCGGCGAGGTGGCCGGCGTCGTGGTGGTCGAAACCTACGTGCCCGAGTCGCTGCTGACAAAAATGGAAGGCATCAGCCGACAATATGAGGAGTACAAGCAGATCAAGGCGATGAAAAACCCGATCAAGGCCGGCGCCTATCTCGTCATCGCCATCGTGACGGTCATGATTCTGTTCAGCGCGACTTGGTTCGGCTTTTATGTGGCGCGCGGCATCACCGTGCCCATCCAACGATTGGCCGAAGCGACCGAGGCGGTGGCGCAGGGGGACCTCACCGTTCAGATCGACGCCAGGGCTACGGATGAAATCGGCACCCTCATCGCGTCCTTTAACCGGATGACCCAGGATTTGCAAACCAGCAAATCCAAATTGGAAGAAGCCAATCTGACGCTCTGGAACACGAACGTCGAACTGGACCGCCGGCGGGCCTATATCGAAACGGTCGTGGCCACGATCCCGACGGGTCTGTTGTCGATCGATCGCCTTGGGACGATCACGACGTTCAACCCGTCGGGCGAGCGCATTCTCGGGCTCGCGGGCGACCGGTTGCGGGGGCGTCAGGCTAACGAGGTTTTTAAGGAATTCGGACTCGACGTCTTCCAGACCGCCTATGACCGCCTGTTGGCCGAAGAGCGGAACGACGTGAGCCTGGAAGGACAGCTGGATGTTCAGGGCAAGTTGATCACGATTCGCTTGAGCGGATCGCGAATGAAAGACGAGGCGAACAAGGACCTGGGTTTTGTGTTGATCTTCGAGGACTTGACCGAGCTGATCAAGGCGCAGAAGGTCGCGGCATGGCAGGAAGTGGCGAGGCGGCTGGCCCACGAAATCAAAAACCCGCTGACTCCCATTCAGTTGTCGGCCCAACGGCTTCGCAAGAAGTTCTTCGAGCAAGCGCCGGATTTCAATCGTGTGTTCGACGAAGCCACGAACGTCATCGTCAACGAGGTGGGCAGCATCAAACATCTGTTGGACGAGTTCACGAAATTCGCCAGAATGCCGGTTCCTCAGATGACGCGCCAGTCGTTGCACGACGTCGTGCGTGAGACGGTGAGTCTGTATGAGTCCATGCAAAAAGACGTCGATTTTGTTCTGGACCTCGAAGAAGCCTTGCCGCCGATCAATTTCGATCGGGAACAGCTCAAGCGGGTCTTCGTCAATCTGTTCGACAACGCCGTTCAAGCGATGAATCACAAGGGGCGGATTTGGGTGAGCACGAAGTATGATACTAAACGGAAGCGGGCGGTGGTGACTGTGGCGGACGAAGGTCCGGGCATCCAGCCGGAGGATCAAGAGCGACTGTTCGTGCCCTATTTCACACGGAAGAAGACCGGCACGGGCCTGGGGCTCGCGATCGTGCGGCGGATCATCACGGATCACGACGGACAGATTCAGGCCGGCAACAATCATCCCAAGGGAGCGGTATTTACATTCGAGTTGCCGGTCTAATGGGCGAGCGAGAAATTCGAGAGCGAGGAGAGACGGGCATGTCGGCTTCAATATTGGTGGTGGACGACGAAGAGGCGATTCGGACGTCGCTGCGCAGCATTCTTGAAGACGAGGGGTATCAGGTGACGGTGGCTTCCAGCGGGGCTGAGGCGCTTAAGATTTATGGAACCGATCCGCCGGATCTGATGCTGCTCGACATTTGGATGCCGGAGATGGACGGGTTGGAGACGCTGCGCCGAGTGAAGGAATTGGTGCCGGCCTCGCAGGTGATGATGATGTCCGGACACGGCTCGATCGAAACGGCGGTCAAAGCCATCAAGCTCGGCGCCTACGATTACATCGAGAAGCCGCTGTCGCTGGAGAGTGTCACACTCCGTGTGAAACACGCGCTGGAACAGTTTCGTCTGGAGCAGGAGAACCGAGCCCTGCGGACGAAGGTGCAGCGGAAGTTTGAGTTGGTGGGACAGTCGCCGGCCATGCAGCAACTCCGGCAATTGATCGGAACCGCCGGTCCGACCAACAGCCGGGTGTTGATCGGCGGAGAAAACGGAACCGGCAAGGAGCTGGTCGCCCGCGCCATTCATCTCAAAAGCGCCAGGGCCGACCATCCGTTCATTGCCGTCAACTGCGCGGCCATTCCCGAGACGTTGATCGAGAGCGAATTGTTCGGCCATGAGAAGGGCGCGTTCACCGGCGCCACCTCGATGAAGCGGGGCCAGTTCGAGCAGGCCGACGGCGGCACCCTGTTTCTGGACGAGATCGGCGACATGAGCCTCAGCACACAGGCCAAGGTCTTGCGCGCCTTGCAGGAGCAGCAGTTTACACGGGTGGGCGGCACCAAGCTCATCAAGGTGGACGTGCGGGTGCTGGCCGCGTCAAATAAAGATCTCGAAACGGAAATCCACAAGGGGCGCTTTCGCGAGGATCTCTATTATCGATTGAACGTCGTTCCGATCGTCGTACCGCCGTTGCGTGAGCGACGGGAAGATATTCCCGCGTTGGTCCGTCACTTTATGAAAATCCATGCCGAGGAGCAGGGACTGCGGATCAAAGAGGTGTCGCCCGAGGCGATGGCGGCGCTTCAACAGTATGAGTGGCCCGGCAACATTCGCGAGCTGCGCAATCTGGTCGAGCGGTTGATGATCATGGTGCCGGGTCCTGTGATCGAGGCGTCGCACGTCACGATGTCCGTGCACGCGAGAACCGTTCATCCCGCCGCGTCCGCTCAGGCGGACGGGCGGGCTTCCTCCGTGTTGTTTTCCAAGCCATATGACTCGCTCAAGGACGCCCGCAACGCCTTTGAGAAGGAATACATCGGCCGCAAGCTGCGGGAACATCACTGGAACATTTCGCGCACCGCCGAGGATCTGAAGATCGAGCGCAGCCATCTCCACCGCAAGATCAAACTGCTGGATGTGGAAATGAGACCGGAGGGATGAGCCGCAAAGCGCATGGTTCTTCTCCCACAGCAAGTCGATTCTCTTCCGTTGACCCCCGCCGTGCCCTCCTCTAAGATAGCGCGCCCATGACGACATACCGCGAAGCCGGCGTCGATATCGACGCCGGCGATGAATTCGTCGATCGCATCAAGCCGCTCGTGCGCTCCACCTTTCGGCCTGAAGTCCTGGCCGACCTGGGCGGCTTCGGCGGCCTATTCGGCCTGCGGGCGGAGCAGTACAAAGAACCGGTGTTGGTCTCCGGAACCGACGGGGTCGGGACCAAGCTCAAGATCGCCTTTTTAATGGATCGGCATGACACGGTCGGCATCGACCTGGTCGCCATGTGTGTCAATGATATCGTGGTGAGCGGAGCCGAGCCGCTCTTCTTCCTTGACTACTTCGCGACGGGCAAGCTCTCGGTGGCCAAGGCCCAGGACGTCGTCAAGGGTATCGCCGAAGGGTGTCGCCAAGCCGGATGCGCCTTGATCGGCGGCGAGACAGCCGAGATGCCGTCGTTTTATCGAGACGGCGAATATGATCTGGCCGGTTTTGCCGTCGGAGTCGTTGAGAAGGCCAAGATCATCGATGGTCGATCGATCGCGCCGGGCGATGTGCTGATCGGGCTGGCTTCGAGCGGCCTGCACAGTAACGGCTACTCGTTGGTGCGTCGTGTCCTGTTCGAACAGGCCAAGCTGACCGTGGACGGTGTAGTACCGGAACTTGGCCGGACCGTGGGAGAAGAGTTGCTCACACCGACCAGAATCTATGTGAAGCCGATCCTGACTCTCTGCCGTGAGTTCCCCGTCAAAGGATTGGCCCATGTGACCGGCGGAGGGATCACCGAAAATCTCCCGCGCATTCTTCCCGCTGGGGTGATGGCCCGAGTGGATCGGCGAACGTGGACTGTGCCGCCGGTGTTTACTCTGCTGAGCACCGTAGGGGCGATCGAGCAACAAGAAATGTACCGCGTGTTCAACATGGGTATCGGCATGGTCGTGGTCGTGCCGCCGCATGCCGCGGAGTCGGTCGTGTCTCGTGCCGCTGATTTAGGCGAACGGGCGCAGGTGATCGGCGAAATCGTGGCAGCCCGCTCGGCGGAACCGGAGGTGGAGTATGTGGCTTAAGCGGACGGCTCCGTTGCGTGTGGCCGTGCTGGCGTCGGGCCGTGGATCTAATCTTCAGGCGATCATCGATGCCATTGAAGCCGGTCAAGTCGAAGCCACGATCGTAGCCGTCATCAGCAACAAAAAAGACGCCCAGGCCTTGGAGCGGGCACAAAACCATGGCGTGCCCGATCTCTTTGTCGATCCCAAACCCTTTGCCGGATTGCCTGATAGCCGCGAAGCCTATGATCGAGCCATCTTGGAGATTCTTCAGCAACGGGATGTCGAACTGGTGGTGCTTGCCGGCTACATGAAGATCGTGACTTCCGTGCTGGTGAATGCCTATCAGAACCGAATGATGAACATTCATCCGTCGTTACTGCCGTCGTTTCCCGGCTTAAATGGCCAGAAGCAGGCATTGGACTGGGGATGCAAACTGGCCGGCTGCACCGTGCATTTCGTGACGGAAGGCGTGGACGAGGGACCGATCATCATCCAGGCCGCCGTGCCGATTTTTGACGACGACACGCCCGACACCCTCGCCGCCCGCATCCTCGTTCAAGAGCACAAGATCTATCCCCGTGCCGTGCAACTCTTTGCCGAAGGCCGCCTCCGCGTCGAAAGCCGCCGCGTCTACATCGACGGCGGATTTGACCGCTCCCACCACGACTCTCAAGTCCTCATTAGTCCGGCGTAGCGACCGGAACAATACCCTCCTCGGCATTGCGACGGATTGGTCATGTTCTGTTAATGAGTCGTGCCACCAGGATGGAGATAATCGTTCCGCTGCGTTTCTGTTAGAACTCCGAACGCTTGTCAGTGATGGCGATGTAGCATAACATGCCGTTTGCGAGACTATTCGGCAGCACAAAGCGGTTCGACGGTGAGGTGAGGAAACGGTGAAGTTGCCTCAGTGCTTATGAAAAATCCTCGAGAAACAGGAAAGAAGCCAGAGTGTTGGGAATAAGACAATAGATCGTGAGGGCGTGTGAACGAAAGTTAGAGGGTGAGTAGCCGCCCATGCCACAGATTTTTGACAACATCGAGCTGAAACTGTTGGAAGGCCTGCACGCGGCGTTGCCTGATGCCACAGCCAGTTCGTTCTGCGTCGGGTATCTCAACCTTCGTGGGTGGGGCCAGTTAGCTGATCTGGTTGAAGGCCTGCCTGGCGGTGACGAGGCCAAAGCGTCCCGTCTTTTGGTCGGGATGCACCGCCCGCCAGAAGACGAGATGAAAGCTCTCGCGGGTCTGAAGCGTAGGTCTGAGATCATTGACGGGCCGACGCTCGCGCGGCTTAAGCGCCGCATCACCGAGAGCTTCAAAGAGCAGCTTGAGTTTGGCGTGCCGTCGGCCCAAGCCGAGTGGCCTGCTGCCGGTTTGATGGACACCAGCCTCCGCTAATTCCGTCTGCCGTTCGAATTCCATCGGACTGAGATACCCCAATGTGGAGTGCCGACGCCGGGGATTGTAAAACCGCTCGATGGAATCGAA
>JAIWOH010000107.1 GCA_020216985.1 Nitrospira sp. | reverse complement strand
GGGCGACGCAAGTTGTTCCCCTGACTGACGTGCGCGACCGCGCTGCCTGGGCCCACGTGGCCGCGGCGCAGGCCGCGGCGCTCAAGAAAGATTGGGAAGCCGTCAAGCGAGAGCTTCAGTTCATGGATGAATGGCCGAATGATCGATTGGTTCTTTTGTGGGGATCTCGAGTCGCAGAGCGATTGAAAGAACCGGTGTGCCGGGCGCGGTTTCTGGCTCGGGCCCTGGAACTGGGGGCCACCACGGACGAACGAATCAGTCTGGCTCGCCTGTTGTTGGAACAAGGGGATGTCGTTGGAGCCGAGCAACAGCTTGGCGCCGCGCTGCGTTTGCAGGCGGATCATGCCGAGGGACTTTTGCTCCAGGGGGTGCTCTGCATGCAGCGGGAACAATATGGGGAGGCTGAGTCATTGTTCGCGCGGGCGCTCAAAGCCAGCGCCGATCGGCGAAAATGCCTGATGGGTATGGGAATGGCCGCGATGGGTCGATCATATCCACAGGGAGCATGGGAGAAATTTTGCGAGGTCTTGGTCGATCAGCCCGATGATGCCGAGGCGATCCATTGGTTGCTGCGTGCAGGCACAGCGCAGAATCGATGGGAAGAATTGAGTCGGTACTTAGAGTCCTATGTTAGGCGCAATCCCGGTGACCTGGCCGTCCGGTTCGCGCTGGCTGGCGTGTGGCTTCGCGCCGATCGGGTGGAAGAATCGAGACGAGAACTGGAGACGATCCGCGCACTCAATCCGCAATTCGACGGCCTGGCCGAATTGGAACAGGCGATTGCAAGAAAAGAAGCGATGCAGACCGTCTCGGCGGCGGAGGAATAAAAGCCATGGCAAGGACGCTGGTCGTCCAGCTTGCCAGGCTTGGGGACCTGATCCAGACGATCCCGGCGATCACGGCGCTGAAGATGGCCGACCAGACACGTGGGCTCGATCTCCTGTGTCCTTCTTTGCTGACGCCGATCGGGCGGCTGATCCCAGGCGTCGACCGGGTGCTGGAGTGGGATGGGACCGTCTGGCACCGGTGGGCAGAAGAAGCGTCACATGATCTTTCACCGGCACACCTTGAACAAGCCACAAAACAACTTGAGGCTCTGGCAAGTCATCAGTATGAAACGGCCTATGTGCTCAACCATCATCGTCGGGCATTGTTGGCTGCTTCATTGCTGGCGGATGAAGTCAGGGGATCTGTGCTCGATGGTCCGCTGGGAACGACCCTGTCTCCTTGGGCCTCCTATGTGAGAGAGGTCGCCTTGACCGGGCGTGGAAGTCGGGTTCACCTGGCCGATGCGTTCTGTGGGCTGTGCGGTGTGCCTCCTCCCGGAAGGCCACCGGTTCTTAAGCAATCTTCTCCCCAGTTACCTCTTCCCCTCGAGCCGATTGGCCGACGGGGGGAGCCCTGGGTCGGCCTCATCGTTGGAGCTGGAGCGGCCGAACGGCTGGTCCCTACGGAGACGTGGAAGACCTGGGTCGTCCGGTTTCTGGAAGCGGCTCCAGCCGGTCGTGTCGTGCTGCTTGGCGAGGAACGGGAACGGGGGCGGAGGATTCAAGATCTCCTGCCGTCATCATTGTTGGGACGTGTTTGGGATGTGACCGGCCGCACATCGCTCCTTGATCTGGTGACGATTCTCCGCCGCTGCCACTCTGTCATCGGCTCCGATACAGGGCCGCTCCATCTGGCTGCTGCCGTGGGAGTGAAGGTTATCGGGTGGTACTTTGCCCGGGCCGGCGTGCATGAGACCGGCCCATATGGAGTTGGCCATGTGGTGTGGCAGGCAGAGGATTCAAATGGGGAAGGCCACAGGGAGCGAACCAATGTGCAACCGGTTCGGTGGCCGATCGAGGAAACGGTCGGTCTTCTCGTCCAGGGCCAGCAATTCAAAATCGCGCCGAGGGTGCCCGGCTGGTCGGTCTGGGTCAGCCACTGTGATCAATGGGGGGGCTATTACACCGAAGTCGGCGGTCGTTTCGGTCCGCCATTGGAACGAGAACACCTTTGGCGAGCGTTATCGCCCTCGATCATCGACGGTTCAGCGGTGGGTGCCACATGAGCCATGGATCAGAGAATCTCGAAAAACTCGGCCGAAGGGATTCCGCACTCGTGGAGGCCGTACGATCTGCGGCCGGAAGTGTTCTTTCTTTGACTCCGTCCCGTGAGGGGAGCGTCACGGCGAAATATGGCGATCGCTGGGTCCACAGTTCATACGATCCTCGCAAAGAGGCCCGTGTCTGGGCGGACGCGCAATTGAAGGAATGGAAAGATCAAGAAATCGGCGTGGTGTTCGGAGTCGGGCTCCTGTATCACGTTGAATCGCTGGCATTGCTAAAACCGGACGGTCGCCGGTTGGCAGTGATTGTTCCTGATGTGTCGGTGTTGAAAGATGCGCTCGGCGCTCGTCCGCTTGGCCCCTGGCTGGAGACCATCGAATGGATCTGGGGCAAGCCGGCGGACATGGCGAGACACCTCGCCGATCTCGGAAACCCCTTGCGGTTTATGACTTATGCATCGGCCGCCAGTCTCCATGAAGCCGTTCATCGTGAGGTGGAGGCATCCTTGCGCCAGATGGTGGCGGTCCGGCAGGGTGGGTACCTGCGGATTGCAGTGGTCGGCCCCATTTATGGGGGGTCGTTGCCAATCGCACGGTATGTGACCGCGGCGCTGGAATCGCTGGGCCATCACGTGATCTGGATCGATCACAGTGTCCACCACACCAGCTACGAGCGATTCAATTCCTACCGAGATGTCCGCCACCGCCTGACGATGCAAGGCCGCTTCGCGGAGATCTTGAGTTTGGATACGGTGGCTCGCTTGGCCGATGATCCACCGGACCTGGTGCTTGCCGTCGCCCAGGCGCCATTAACCGCCGGTGTGTTGGACCATGTACGAAAAAAGAAATTCCTTACCGTCATGTGGTTTGTGGAAAACTACCGGCACCTGACCTATTGGCGGCAATTGGCGTCCGGTTACGACTATTGGTTCGTGCTTCAGCAAGGAGACTGCGTCGAAGCGCTAAGAAAGGCCGGCGCGGCCCATGTCCATTACCTGCCGATGGCTGCTAATCCTCAAGCCTTTTATCCCTGTTCGCTGACCGAGACTGAACGGCGCGAATATGGCGCCGATGTCTCGTTTGTTGGCGCTGGGTATCAAAACAGGCGGGCCCTCTTGCCGCGCTGGCTATCACCGGAATGGACGTTCAAACTGTGGGGAAACGAATGGGAAGGAGCGGCCGATCTCGCTTCGGTGTTACAGCGACGCGGCTCTCGAATCGATACCGAGACGTGCCGGAAGGTGTTCAACGCCACCACCATCAATCTCAATCTTCATTCGTACAACGGACCATCGCTAGATCCCCAGGCAGACTTTGTAAATCCGCGAACATTCGAGTTGGCTGCCTGTGGGGCCTTTCAGTTAACAGACGACCGATCGCTGTTGCCGGAATTATTTACAGACCAAGAAGTGGTTCGATTCCGATCTCCCGACGAAGTGCCGCACTTGATCCGTCGGTGGCTCCATGACCACGAAGCAAGGCGAGCGGTTGTAGAAGCGGCCCGCCGCCGCGTGCTGGCCCACCATACCTATCGTCATCGGATGGAAGAATTATTGGCGGTGATCGGCCTCCGCCAGCCGGACCGGATCGGCGCTATTCTGCGCGGGGATCGAAACGCGGGGGCTCTGGCCGCTCGGGCCGAGACCCCGCCCGAGCTGGAAACGCTCTTGGACCGGTTCCCCCGTGATCAGCGGGTCGAGTTGAAAGATATGGCGGACGAGATTCGGACGAAAGGCGCCGGCCGTCGCTTGGCTCGTGAAGAATTACTCATTCTCCTGCTGGATAGTTATCGCTCGGAAACCAGAGATCTTGTCTGATGGGCCGAGGTCGGTGTGACGAGAGGTCTTAACCAGGTCTTCATCATGGGGTCGGTCGGCACTTCGAACCTGACAGAGAACATCGGGCGTCCTAAGCAAGTCCTGATCGTGAACGTGACCAGGATGGGCGATCTGGTGCAGATGGGAACCTTGCTGGGCAGGTTGGCCGAGGAGTGGCCGGGTTGCGCCGTAGACCTTATCATCGATCGGCGGTTTGCCCCTGTGGCTGCTCTGTTGCCCGGTTTGCGCGAGGTCGTCGCCTATGACTTTCATGAGCTGATCGATGAGAGTCGAACGGCCGTCAAGGACCTTGTGTCCCTCTATCGTGAAATGGCGGAGTGGGTCAGGCCGTTGGCGGAGCGCCGATATGATCGCATCATCAATCTCACGTTCAATAGAGCCAGTGCGCTTATGGTCGGCACCATTGGGTCTTCCGACATTCGCGGGGCTCGAACTGCCTGGGATGGCGGCACGGTCATTGGCAACCCTTGGATGGCCTATTTCGCCGACATGCATCACTTCCGCCGGATCAATCGGTTCAACTTGGTCGATATTTACGCCTTGGGTGGCAGCGGGCCCGGTGCCTTCACCCCCCTTAAGCTGACGATCGAGAGAGAGGAACGCGAACGGGCTTACCGTGCGCTCTCAGCCGATGGTCATGAGCGGATGGAGTGGATTGCAGTCCAGGCCGGGGCCAGTGACGTCATGAAAGCCTGGCGACCGCAGCTTTTTGGACGCACGTTGGCGCTTCTGTCCAAACAATGGAGCGGCGGAATCATGTTTCTCGGAGCCGAGCCTGAAAAAGAGACGGTGGCCCAGGTTGTGCGAGAGTACCAGGCGGCTGGAGGGACCAATCCGATTAAGAACCTGACAGGACAGACCACGATCCCTCAGGTCACGGCGTTGCTGGCGGCCTCTCGCCTGTTGTTGACCAACGATACGGGCCCCATGCACCTGGCCGTTGCCGTGGGGACTCCGGTCGTCGATCTCTCGGTCGGGCACGTCGATTTTCGAGAGACGGGTCCCCACGGACCAGGACACTGGGTGCTTCAACCGGAGTTGGACTGCGCGCCCTGCGGATTTGACCAGGTGTGTGCCCATCACGCCTGTAAGGACCGTTTGCAGGTCGATCAGGTTGCGGCGCTGCTGCTTCACGTCCTGGGGCAAGGACCGTTTCCTTCGAACATTCGGGAGTTCCGCGTCTATCAATCCGATGTCGATGAAGACGGTTTGGGAACGTTCAGATGTCGTGCGGGACAGGAGCCGGCTCATGAGGCGTGGTACGCCACCTTTTGGCGGCGCTATTGGTACGAAACCTTCATTGGGCGTTCCAGCCACGTGCCTTCGCCGACGACCCAGCCGCCCGATGCCGAGAGTGTGCGATCGGTGATTGAATCAGTGATGCCGGCCGTCGCGCGCGCCTGTGCTCAGGCCCGCGAGATCGTTCGTGTGGCGACGAGCCGGCCGCTTGATGTCAAAAAGCTTCAGATGCTGCAGCGCTCGCTTGCTCAAGAGCGGGAGCGGCTCGTTGCTCTGGCGATGGATTCGATGGCCACCAAACCCCTCACGGTCTCGTTTCTCCGGGCTCTTCAGAGTGACGATATTGAGGGATTGGAAAAAATGGCCCGCCACCAGACACTGGTGTATGAGCAGTGGCGGGCCCGCTTGCTTCAGGTGGAACAGGCGCTCGTGATGAGCGACCATGGGGGATTGAAACATCTCCCGATGAGCCGCCCTGTTCCCGTCGTTGCCCATGGAGGTTGAAAACGACGTGAAGCCGTTGGAGGAGGCAGTCTCGACCGGTTGCCACAAAAGAGGGCGGGAGGAGGATCACCATGCGTGTACAGCTTGACCAGGAAGAATGGATGGCGGAGGACCGGGCGACGTTGGAAGAGATACTGGCGGACATCAGCGACCGCGCACATGCACGGTCGCGCCTCGTCACCAAACTTCGATTGGACCATCGGGAGATCACGGACCGAGACCTCGATATGTCGTTGATGAAACAACCGGCTTCCCGTTACGAGCATCTTGTCGCTCTCACTCGGTCAATGGCGGACATCGAGCATGCCGCCTGGATTGCCGCCGGCCGCTACGCGAAGCTGCTTCATGCGGAGGGTCTATCTCTGTTGGAAGCCTGGCGGGCTGGAGCCCCTCGCGATCCGGCTATGAACGAGTGGTTGGGCCGCTTGGCCGATTATTTGGAATTTGCCGAAGGGCGTGATCGGCAATGTTCTGTTGATCGTCGCACCTCCCTCAGCTTCTGGGTTCGGGAGCTGTTGGCGGCCAGAGATGGTGGTGACCTGGTCCTGACGGCCGATCTCCTGGAATACGAAATTCTTCCGCGGTTGGCGGCATAGCCCTTTGCGCTTATCGGCCGTGGGCTTCTCTGATGTTCATTCTTGCCCGTTGCCTTGTTCTGTTCTTTCCCCGCTCGCCGCTGCTTAAGTCCTGCGAGGAATGACCGATAACGTGGGCGATCAGCGAATGACGCTGAGGAGAAAACGGGCTTCCGCACGGACGTTGGAAGCGAGCAGAAACGGTTTAGCGGCAAGGAGGAAAAGGGTATGGCTCTGATCGTCAACAACAATCCCGCGTCCATTGCGGCTCAGCGAAACCTTACGATTAGCACCAACGCGTTGCAACGCTCCGTCGAACGGTTGTCATCCGGCCTGCGGATCACCCGAGCGGCGGATGACGCGGCCGGGCTCGGCTTGTCCGAGACCTTGCGGGCGCAGATTCGCAGTATCAACCAGGCGACCCGTAATGCCTCGGATGGAATCAGTTTGACGCAGATCGCCGACGGCGCCGCCGAGGTGATCGGCTCCCTGTTGGCGAGAATGCGCGAGTTGGCCTCGCAATCGTCAAGCGGCACGGTGGGGGCTACAGAGCGGTCCTATATTGACCAGGAATTCATCGCCCTTCGGTCTGAGATTGATCGGATTGCCCAAACCACAGAATTCAACGGGCAGGCTTTGACCAGTGGTTCAACGATCAGCTTCTCGATCGCGATCGGATTCCGGAGCGGATCGGGCAATACGTTGTCAATGAGTTTGAACGATATCACGACGACTTCATTGGGTCTCAGTAGCGTCAATGTGTCGACGTCCGGCAATGCCACGAGCGCCTTGGCGAACATCGACAACGCCATCAGCGCGGTCGCAACCGCCCGCGCCGAGTATGGGTCGCTGCAGAACCGGTTGGAGGCCACGATCGCCAACCTTCAGGTGACAAGCGAAAACCTGACGGCAGCCGAATCCCGCATCCGCGACGCGGACGTCGCTTACGAGACGTCGGTGTTTACCAAGAACCAGATCCTGGTTCAGACCGGCATCTCGGTCCTTGCGCAGGCAAACACGTTGCCGCAACAGGCCTTAGCGTTGTTGCAGTAAGCGACGGAAGATGCGGTCGCTCGTCGTGATAAGCGTCGAGCGACCGCCCGTCGACTAGGTTCGGCGATGAGGCTACCATGATTACACAGGCTGTCGGCAAGGCGGATCTCTTGACTCTGCTTTATAGAGAGCCACGATCGGATCGTGCCTTGACAAAAGAGGCGGATTCGAATCGAAAGACCGCACTCTCCTCTCGCACCACGACCGAGGATTTCTCCCATCGCATCGACGGTCGGGGTGGAGAGCTGAACCAGGCAGTGCGGACCGTTGAGGACATGCTGAAATCGGCGGGGCTTCAGGTCAGGCTTCTCGTGGATGAGAGAACCGATCAGGTTGTGGTGAAGGTGATCAAAGAGTCGGGCGAAGTGATTCGTCAATTCCCCCCCGAGGAGATTCTGGAGTTGGCAAGATATTTGTCCGAAGAGTGGGCGAGTCGGTCCGACAAAGGGGTATTGCTGGAAGAACGGGTCTGAAAGAAAAGAGGCGATGCATCGCTTCTGTGACTAGCGGGGAAGAAAGCGTATGGCAACGATTAGTTTCGGCGGGCTCGGCAACGGGGTCGATTTCGGTCCGGTGATCGATCAGTTGCTGAAGGTCGCCCGTCTGCCGATCGACCGGCTGAACGAGAAGAAAGCCGCGCTCAATTCAACGAGCACCGACTATGCCACGCTGAGCACCAAGCTCGCCACATTACAAAGCACCGCCGATAAATTGAAACGAGCCGTCTCCTTTGACCAGTCATCCGCCAGCGTGTCCGATGACACGGTATTGACCGCGACCGCTTCCTCCTCGGCGACACAGGGTACCTATCAGATTCAGGTCACGAGACTCGCACAGTCCCATCAGCTCGTCAGCAAGGCAGCCAAGGCTGTTGCGACCACAACGACCGATATTGTGTCCGGCAGTTCTGCAACCTTCACGTTCCGCGTGGGCTCAGGATCTGATCAAACCGTCACCCTCGGCGCCACGGCCACACTTGAAGACTTAAGAGATCAGATTAATGACTTGGGGGCTGGTGTCGTCGCTTCCATCATCAATACTGGCTCGGATACGACTCCGGCCTATCGGTTGGTCCTCACGTCCGGCAGCACCGGCGCCGACAATGCCATCACCATCGTGACCGATCAGACGGATCTTGATTTGACAAATGGCAGCGGGACGGGCGGGACGGACACGTTGCAGGCCGCACAGGACGCGGAAGTGATTGTGGGATCATCGTCAACCGTGACGCTCACGAGAAGCAGCAACGTCATTACCGATGCTATTCCAGGAGTCACACTGACCCTCAACGACACAGGGACCGTTCAAGTGAGCGTAAGCAGGGATGTCAACGCCGTCAAAAGCAACATTGTGGCGCTGGCCTCCGCATACAACGATGTGGTGAAGTTCATCAACGAACGAACCACCTACGATCTCGCGACGAAAACGGGCGGCAACTTCTTTAACGAGCCCACGGTGCGGACTGTTCTGTCGCAGATTCGAGGGGCTCTGTCCGCGACGGTGTCTGGTTCATCAACTTACACGACGGTGGGCGAGATCGGCTTTCAGACGGAACGAGACGGAACCATCACGGTTGATGAAGCCAAGCTCGGCGCGGCGCTCAATGAGAACTACACGGCGGTCAAGACCCTGTTTATCAATCAAAGCGGGGTGACGGGTGTCGCCCAGCTCATGGTCGATGCGGTGGATCGTCTCGACGACATCGAATTCGGATCGGTGACGCTCCGCAAACAGGGGCTGACGAATTCCATCAGCGACCTCACCGAGGAGATCGCCAAAAAGGAAGATGCGCTGGCGCTCTATGAGGAACGGCTCAAACGGCAGTACGCGGCGTTGGACAGCCTCTTGCGGCAATTGAGCAGCCAAGCGTCCTTTTTGACGGCGCGCGACAACGCGGCCAAACAAATTCTCTAACGCGGAGATCGAGTCATGATCGCACAATGTGCGAATCAGTACCGCCAAACGCAGGTGATGACATCGTCGCGCGTGCAGATCGTGGTATTGCTGTACGACGCGGCCATTCAGTCGATCGAATTGGCGCGCCAGGCGATTGAAAGAAATAACATAGCCGACAAGGGGCGGTTTCTTGGGCGCGCCATCTCGATCGTCGGCGAGCTCGATTGCGCGCTCGATTACGAGCGAGGCGCGGAAATCGCGAGTTTGTTGCATCGACTCTATGAGTACGTGCTGGCCGAACTGATCGAAGCGAACGTCCGGAACGAGGGGCGCAGGCTAGAAGGGCCGCTTCGCTGCTTGAACGTGCTCCGCGAGGGATGGAGAGAAGCGGCGATTCAGGACCATACCCCGCTGGCCCTGGCGCGATAATCGTCATGCAAGAATGGACGACACTCGAACGCCTGACGGAAGCCGCCCATACGGCCGCTCTGAAGGGAGAGTGGAACGTGGTGGAAGCCTGTTATCGGGAACGGGAAGCGGTGTTGCAAGAGGCGGAAATATCCGATGCCGTGCGTGCGAAGCTTCTGGCGCTCGACCGGGAGGTGGCAGAACGGGCCAGAACAGCCAAGGCCGGCGTCTCGGTCCTGCTGCAGGATGTCGGTTCGCGCCGCAAGCGATTGGAGCATCTCAGACGGCGAATGGGCGAATCGCCGGAACCTTCGCCTCTCATCGATAAACAAGGGTGATTATGCGGTTGCGAACAGAAAGAGCGGCCCGTCTCTCCCTCGTTCGACCAGACGGCAGCGTGCGATCCGGGAGAGTGGAGGAAGAGGGACGATTCGTCA
>JAIWOH010000106.1 GCA_020216985.1 Nitrospira sp. | reverse complement strand
TAGAGAGGGGAAACGATGAACCGGCACTGAGCGGAGAGATCGGGTTTCAGGAGCGGCGAAGAGCCAAAATCATTGCCAGCGGAACAGTGCCCGCCTTGATTGAGACCGGTTTTGCTCCATCGAGCTGTGCCATCGAAACGAAAGATCCGCTTACCGGTTTGTTGGATCGACGAGCCTTCGAGACGCTCCTCAATCGGAAACTCACGATGTGGCTTCGTCATGGCGTGCCGGCCTGTTTGCTGGTGCTGGATCTCGACTATTTCAGGGTCGTCAACGAACAGCTTGGCTACGAGGCCGGAGATGAGCTGTTGCGTGAAGTGGCACGCCTTGCGAGGAAGAACGTTCGAGCGGCCGATTCCGTTTCACGATACGGCGGCGGATCGTTCGCCATCTTGTTGCTGGAGACCGATCTTCCGCATGGTGTGGGGATGGCGGAACGTCTGCGGGACGACATCGAGCGGCATGCCTTCGCATTGAGGCAAGGGCAAGTGCGCATTACAGCCAGCATCGGGATGACATCACTGGGGCATGCGGCAATTGAGTCGGTCGGGCGGTGGATCGCGGCCGCCGATTCGGCGCTGGATCAGGCGAAGCTCCACGGGCGCAATCGCGTCGTCATTTCTGAATCGTTTCCCTTCGTACCGGCGCAAGCCGCTGTCTGTCTTGCGGCTTAGGAGACCGGAAAGATTCGTCCATGTCGACGTCAACGACGATAGATCCGCATGTCATGCGATCGGCTTCCTCGGAAGACCGGCGGGAGTGGGTCCGTATCGAGGACAAGCTGTTACTCGAATACCGATTGGAGGGCGAGCAGGATAAAACGTCTCCCCTCTGCCGAGAGATGGTGACCGAGGAAATGATTGCGGCCGCGGTCGAGAAACCGACGGCTGAACTTCTGGCACGGTCCGGCGATGCGCTGACGCAGGCGGCGTTGGTCCCATGGATTATGAAAGTAGACTGGTTGCTGGAGGTGCTGTTGAAAACGTTGGCGAGGGCGCATCCGGGTTGCATGGAGCTGGCAAGAGTGACGAACGTCAACATCAGCGGGGGAGGAATCGGATTTGTCGCGTCGCAACGGTTCGACGCCGGCGATCGATTGGTGCTCAAGGTCATTTTGCCGCCCTTCACGCCGATTCAAGTGGCGGCCAAAGTGATCCGGTCGTCGCCGGATCCGCAAGGGCAGGGATTCGTTCTCGCCGCCGAGTTCGTCGATCTTGGCGCAGATGAGCAGGACCACCTAATCCGGTACGTTCTTCAAACGCAGGCGGAGCGGCTTCGGACAAGGAGAAAAGACGAGCGATCAGCGTAAGGGCGACGTTGTTTTTACAACCGGCATGTTCTCCGAATGTCGGAGATGCGGCCATACAAGGCCCGCGCGTGCGGGAATGCCGAATCCAAACACCTTTGACCGAACGTGAGTAATGAAGCGATGAGCACGGCCGAACTCATCAACGAAGCGGACATCAAGGATATCATCGGTCGCATTGAGCGACAGATCGAAGACCACAGGCTCGTCAATGCGCGAATTACGAGCGAAATCACCATCTTGTCCCTCAATGCCTCCATCGAAGCGGCCAGGGCAGGGGACGTCGGTCGGGGATTTGCGGTCGTCGCGACCGAGGTGAAGAATTTGGCGGCCCAAGCGGCGGAGGCCTCGAAGGAACTGGGAAAAATCCGCTCGGAGACGAGCGAATTGGACCGGCGGTTCACGGATCAGGAGTGTGACCGTCTCTCGGAAAAGGCACAGACGCTCGTGCAGTTGATCGTCAGAAATCTCTATGAGCGAACCGCAGACGTTCGGTGGTGGGCGACGGACGAGGCGCTGGTCCAGGCCTTGGAAACCAAGGATCAGGCATTGGTCCGACGAGCCGGTCAGCGGTTGGCTTTGATCAATCGGTTTTACACCGTCTATCTGGATCTTGTGCTCGTTGGCGCCGATGGAACGGTCGTGGCCTGTTCTCAACCCGACAAATACCTCAAGGTAGTGGGGAGCGATGTATCCAAAGTGTCTTGGTTTAAAAAAGCCATGGCCACGATGAACGGCGAGCAATATGCCGTGGACGACATCGGTTATGATCCCTTGCACGGCAATAAACTGACGGCCGTGTATGCCACGGCCGTCCGGAAGGATGGGCGGACAGATGGAAAAGTCATCGGTGCACTCGGCGTGGTGTTCGACTGGGACCATCAATCGCGGATCATCGTCCAAAGGGAACCCTCGTTTTCGGAGTCCGAATGGAAACGGACGAGGGTGCTGCTGCTCGATAAGGAATTGCGCACCATCGCGGCTTCCGATGATCGAGGGGTGCTCCAGCCCTTCGCCCTCATGCATCGGGGGCAACAGCGCGGATATTACGTCAATGACGACCATGAGGTCACGGCCTTTGCCAAGACGATCGGATATCAGGAATATGATGGGCTCGGCTGGTATGGGGTCATCATCAGGAGGCTGCAGTAGAAAGGAGCGGGTCTTGGGAAATCATCGGTGGACATCGCACTCAAGTTTTTCATCGATCGCGCCGATATCGCTTACGTTATGAATGAAGCGGGATCAATGAATGGGGAGCGGCAGGCGGTCGGCGTGTCCGAGACGAACGGCGAAATCTTGACCGTGATGGACGTGGCCCGTTTTCTTCGGGTGCCCAAATCGACCGTCTATAAGCTCGCCCGAGTCGGCGAATTGCCGGCTTCGAAAATCGGAAAGCATTGGCGCTTTCTCCGGCGCGATATCCATGAATGGCTTCGTGCCAGGTCCCAGCAAAACTAGCGGCCGTCATTCGTCGTGTATTTCCTTCCTGCAGCCGCGTGTCGTCTTCATGTTCGATCACGAAGTCGCCGATACATAAAAGCGCTCAATGCCGGATGAAGTTAAGGAAGTAAGATTCAGGGAAGCTGTGATACTCGCAAGCGCGTGCGTAATGAGAGAGGTTGTCGGTGCCGCCCGTGCCGCCGCGTCTTGGCACGGCTTTATGAAGGAGGCAGTATGCCGGCCGATCTGACGATGAAAGTGCTCGTCGTTGACGATATGGCGACGATGAGAAGAATCGTAAAGAACGTCCTGAAACAACTTGGATTCAGTCGCGTGGAAGAAGCGGAAAACGGAGCGGAAGCTCTGCAGAAACTGCGGGCTGAGACCTACGGTCTCGTCGTGTCCGATTGGAACATGCCCGTCATGACGGGCATCGATATGTTGCGGGCGATCCGGTCCGATGAAAAACTGAAATCGATTCCCGTGTTGATGGTGACGGCCGAGGCCCAACAAGGCAATCTCATCGAAGCGATCCAAGCGGGAGTCAGCAATTACATCGTCAAGCCGTTTACGGCGGAAACGATGCAGGAGAAACTGGCAAAAATCTTCAAATAAGGACCCGCGTTCGGGTTTCTGCGCATCAGCCCTGGCGCGGAAAGAAAGCCGAATCTTTCATGGAGACGGACGTCGAGCGAAGATTGGGGACTCTGTACGGAGAAATCGGGGCGTTGGCGCGGTTCGTCGAGAACGCGATGAAGACCGTTTCGGAAGTCGGACGCCCGCTCGTGAAGAGCGGCGCGGAGCTTCCGACCGTCACCTCCCACCTGGCCGATCTGAGCAAGATGACGGAAGAGGGTGTGCTTGAAGTGATGCGGTTGACCGAGCTGATTCAGGACAATCGCATCCGTCTGGTAGGGGAATGCCGGTCAATCGTCGAAGCGTCCCGAGAGATCGACGGCAAGACGCTCGCGGACAGGATCGAGAACGTCATCGCCGATCTGAACCAAGATGAGCACCACTTAACGGAAATCATGACCGCTCTCTCATTTCAAGATCTCGTGGCCCAGCGGGTCAAAAAACTGGTGACGATTCTCGAAGACGTGCATGAGAAGCTGATGAAACTCGTCGTCGCCTTCGGCATCCAACAACATCGGGACGGCTGCGCGGCTGATGGGAAAACCGAAGAAATCCTTCGGCAGCTCGAGCAGTCGCGAAGCGGCGGAATCAAGCAACACACGGCCGACGAGATTCTGGCGCGATTCGGATTCCGGTAGCGCGGTTCGATCGTCGGATTTCAGACGTCAGGTTCAGACAACGACGGAGAGAACGTGCGTTCAAGGACCCATCGCCCCTCCCTGTTCGATCTCAATTCTTCCTATTGTCAGGCGGCCGCGTCTCTATGGGGCCGCCATCACGGGCAATAAAGAATGGACATCGCCACCATCATAGGCATCGTCGTGGCTCTCGGAGCCATCATCGGCGGACAGGCGTTGGAAGGCGGCCACTTGGGCTCGATCCTTCAGCTGACAGCCTTCGTGATCGTCATCGGCGGTACGATCGGCGCCTGCTTGGTCCAAAATCCGTTGCCGGTCGTCTTGAAAGCCGTCGGCGCGTTGTCTCTGGCGCTCGCCGGCCCCCGTATCGACAACAAGGAAACGATCAAGTTGATTCTCGACCTGGCCAACGTATCGCGAAAACAGGGATTGCTGGCGTTGGAAAGCAAACTGAAAGAAATCAAAGATCCGTTCATGAAAAAAGGGGTGCAGTTGATCGTCGACGGCACCGACCCCAAAGCCGTACACGAGATTTTGGAAGTTGAAGTGGAACATCATGAGGAAGAAGGCATCAAGGCGGCCAAGGTGTGGGAGGCGGCCGGGGGGTATGCCCCCACGGTCGGCATTTTGGGCGCGGTGCTCGGGTTGATTCACGTCATGGAAAACCTTGCCGATCCGTCCAAACTCGGCAGCGGCATCGCCGTCGCGTTTGTGGCTACCGTGTACGGCGTGGGCGCGGCGAATCTGTTTTTTCTGCCGTTGGCGAACAAAATCAAAATGAAACTGAAAGAAGAAGCCGGTTCACGCAATTTGACCATCATGGGGCTGGTGGGACTCGCGCATGGAGAGAACCCCAGGCTGTTGCAGGAAAAACTTGAGGGATTCCTCCCTCCCAACGAACGGTCGAAACCGGCCAAGAAGTGAACGGCCGAGGCAAGAAAGCTCTCGGTTCTCAGTAGCCGGCGAAGCCGGGAAGTGACAACTGAGAACCGATCCTCCGCCGTTCGGCGACGGACGGTCTTCAATGGCGAAACACAAACACGAAGAGCACGAAAACCATGAGCGGTGGCTCGTGTCGTACGCCGATTTCATCACCCTGTTGTTCGCGTTCTTCGTGGTGATGTATTCGGTTTCGGCCGTCAATGAAGGCAAATTCCGCACGGTCAGCGAGTCGATCCGAGCGGCCCTCCGCCCAGTATCCAACCCGGAAGTATCGCAGATGATTTTCAGCGTCGGCCAATACCGGCCGGCCATGAAAACGCCGTCCATTCCAGGGTCAAAGGAATTGGCGGTCCGGCGCCTGCGCGAGCTGGTGAAGTCGTCCCAGACATCGTCCCAATTCGCGCTGATTCACATGTTGGAAAAAGAAGACGGCGATATCATCATCACGATACCGGACAACATCCTGTTTAAAAGCGGCGAAGCGGCGATTCGCCAAGAGGCGCTGTCGTTTTTGAAGGGGTTGGCGAGCGCGCTGCTGGAGTTGAATCGGCAGGTTCGAGTGGAGGGCCATACGGACAACGTGCCCATCAGGACGGCGCAGTTTCCGTCGAATTGGGAACTCTCGGCGACGCGGGCCGTGATGGTCGTGCGGGTGCTGTCCGAACTGTACGGAGTGCCGTCCGATCATCTGGCGGCCATCGGGTATGCCGATACCAGGCCGGTGGCGTCCAATCTGACGCCGGACCAACGGGCTAAAAACCGGCGTGTGGAAGTCATCATCCTTGAACATGCCCCCGCCTTCTCGCCTCGTTTCTTGGAAGACGACCAAGGGAGCTTCGATCAGTCATCGAACGGGATGGAGTCGTCTCCGACCCGGCCTTTGTCGACGGGCTCCGATTTGCCGGAAAGCTCCAATTTGCGGAAACAAGATATGGTCCGATAATCGGGCCGATGGGTCGATTTCTATCAAGAATTGCGGGCGATCTGCCGATATCGTTTCCGATCCAGCTCGTTGCGAGAGAACGGATCGGGCGGAAAACGGAAAAGCGGTGTTTGGCGGGAAGTCCGGGAGCGTCCGACGTGGAAGAAAACCCCAGGCAGTTGACCCCAACGGGCGATCTGACGATTTTCGAAGTCGAAGATCTCAAGAAATCGCTGATCAAATTGTTTCAAAACGACGGCCTGGTTTCTTTGGATCTTTCGCAGGTGGGCCGTATCGACACGGCGGCGATCCAACTGCTGTGGGCCGCTCGAAAGGAGGGGAGAATGTTCGTCACAGGCATGTCCGAGGACTTGCGAGCGACGTTGAACCGATTGGGATTCTCCGAGCCGCTCGGCGAATAGTTGGCATGATGGCCATGGCCGAGAAAACGGATGATCCCCGTGGAGACCCCAACGATTCCGCCGACGCGGATGAACTCCGGAGACTGCGCGCACATCAACGAGCGTGGAGGACGATCGCCTCGTCTGCCGTCCGCCTCATTCCGATCTTGAATGAAGAAATGGCGGCCGTCACTCGGATGACCGAGCGCGCCGCAATGGAACTCGGAGCCCATCTTCAAGCATTGGCGTCGACGGAGGCTTCACGGCATCAAAAAGAGCGGGCGGCAAGCGTTTCAAAAATCGTCATGGCGCTGCAGTTTCAGGATATCGTTGGTCAAAAGTTGAATCATGTCGGCAAGGCATTAGACGAGTGGCGCGGCCATCTGGAGGAGTTGCTCGACGCAACTCAAGGCGAACGTGCGACAAACCGGCTTGCGGATGTGGAAACGATCGAGCGAAACCTCGTCGCGATGGAAGCTCGTTGTTCCGATGTCTCGGCGTTCAAGGTTGCCGACCAAGAGCCGACGGGAGAGTGCGCGGCATCGCCTCGGACGACTGAATCGGTCACGCTGTTTTGAAATGAATAAGCCGGTCGTCAGGACGACAAAAAGCCTTGAAAAACTGGATCGCTGAAATCGGAGGATGAAGATGGGAAAAACCGCCCTCGTCGTCGATGATTCGCCCACCATGCGTCAGATGGTCGCCTTCACACTCATGAACGCGGGGTTCACAGTGATCGAAGCCGAGCACGGGAAAGACGCCGTCAGGAAAATCGCGGGAAAAAAAATGGACATCGTGGTGACGGACCTTAACATGCCGGAGATGGACGGTATTGCGCTGATCAAGGAGCTGCGGAAGTCGGCCGATTTCAAATACACCCCGATTCTGATGCTGACGACCGAATCGGCAACGGAAAAGAAAATGGCGGGAAAGGAAGCCGGGGCCACCGGGTGGATCGTGAAGCCGTTCAATCCGGACGTGTTGCTCGGTACGATCGCCAAAGTCCTGCCGACATGATGCGTCGTGCGCATCTCGTGAGGCGTGAAACGTCAGAATCAGGTCGATCACGCACTTCGCAAGCGACGGATTCAAGATGAGCAACGATTTTGAGCAATTTCAAGACGCATTTTTTGAAGAAGCGGCCGAACACCTCGCGATCATCGAGGAAGGGCTGCTCCAGTTGGAGCAGCATCCCGAGGATCTTGATCTCTTGAACAAAATCTTTCGCTCGGCCCATTCGATCAAGGGCGCGAGCGGCATGTTCGGCTTCGACGCCGTCGCTCAGTTTACGCACAAGATGGAGACGCTCTTGGATCTTCTCCGGGGCGGCAAGAAAAGCGTCACGCCGAGCGTCACGGATTTGCTGCTCAAGTCCACGGACTGTCTCAAAACGTTGATGGAGGGGGTCAAACTCAATGTGCCTGTGGATGAGAACATCGTGCAGCGGCTCTCGACCGAGCTGGCCGCTGTCAACACGGGGGAGGGAGAACGAGCGTCAGTCTCCTCGCCGGCGGCGGTTGCCGACCCGCCCGCATCGTCAGCGGGGGCGTATGACATTCGCTGGACTCCCCCTGAATGGCTCTTTCGGCGCGGACTCGACCCGCTGCAGATCTTCAAGGAACTGACCCGCATCGGTCGCCTCAGCCGCGTGAACGTCGATACGTCTCGGCTGCCGGATCTTCACGGCGTAAATCCTGAGACGTGTTATCTGTCTTGGACCATGCGGCTGGAAACCGCCGCGTCGTTGAGCGAGGTGGAATCGGCTTTTGAGTTCGTGCGGGAAGACAGCAAGCTTTCAATTGAAGCGGTCACGGCTCCAAATTCCACATCTGCGGTCTCAGGCGCGGACGTTCAGCGCGAGGCCAAAAACGCGACGTCCGAAATTTCCGAGGGCGGACCGAAGACGATCGGCGAGATTCTGGTCGAAAGCGGAGCGGTCTCCAAAGAGGCGTTGGAGCGGGCGTTGTCACAGCAGAAACGGGTCGGCGAGATTCTAATCGAACAGAAAGCGGCGACGCCCCAGCAGATCGAGCAGGCGTTGCAAACGCAACGGCAAATGGAGGCCGCCGCGCAGGCCAAGAAGGCCGATACGACGTCCATCCGCGTCGATACCGCCAAAATCGACAAGTTGATCAATTTGGTCGGAGAGCTGGTCATCACACAGTCGATGTTGAGCGATTTGGGAACCCGTTTTGAGATGGGACAGGTTCACGTTCTGCTGGAGCGCATCGCGCAACTGGAGCGGAACACGAGGGAGATCCAAGAGCGGGTCATGAGCATCCGCATGGTTCCCATCGGGACGGCGTTCAGCCGGTTCCCCAGACTGGTCCGCGACTTGGCAGGCAAATTAGGGAAAAAAATCAGCTTGGTGCTGTCCGGCGAAGAGACCGAGCTCGACAAAACCGTCATCGAGGCGATCGGCGACCCCTTGACGCACCTGGTGCGCAACGCCGCGGACCATGGGCTGGAAATGCCGGAAGAGCGACTGGACAACAATAAACAGGAGACCGGCGTCATCAAGCTGCACGCGTTTCACGAAGGGGGGAGCATCTGCATCACCGTCGAAGATGACGGACGTGGCTTGAATCGCGACAAAATCTTGGCCAAGGCCGTCAAGCAGGGGTTGGTCGCTGACGGTGCCGCATTGTCGGACGATCAAATCTATGCGCTGATTCTGAAGCCCGGTTTCTCGACCGCCGACAAGGTCTCCGATCTGTCGGGGCGAGGCGTCGGCATGGACGTGGTGAAGCGCAATATCGAGGCGTTGGGGGGCACCGTCTCGATTAAGACGGTGTTCGGCAAGGGCACGACGTTTACGCTCAAATTGCCGCTCACCTTGGCCATTATCGAAGGCATGACGATTCGGGTCGGACGGGAAACCTACATCGTTCCGATGCTGTCGATTTTGGAGTCGATTCAGCCGAAACCGGAAGCGGTAAAAACCGTCGTCGGAAAGGGAGAACTGATCGACGTGCGGGGGATTTATCTGCCGGTGATTCGGCTGTACGACGTTTTCAATGTGAAGCCGGAGTACGTCGATCCGGCGAAAGCCATTCTGCTGATTTTGGAAACGGAGGGCGAGCGGGTGGCGGTGATGGTGGATGAGATTCTCGGCCAGCAACAGGTGGTCATCAAAAACATTGAGCAAAACTTCCGCAAAGTGCAAGGGATCGCGGGAGCCACGATTTTAGGCGACGGGACCGTCGGACTGATATTGGATGTAAGGGGTCTTTTAGAGATCGCCCGCCGTGTAGACCCGGTCGCCGCATAGCGGAACGTGTCGAGTGGAAAGTTTCTTGTTTCAGGTTTCATACCGGGAGTTCTTGTGCCGGCGTGAAATGTGAATCGAGCGATATGGACCGAATGCCTGAGCGAAACGGTGCCTTATTCTGAGAGACCAAGATGATGTTCGATACGGCCGACCCGATGGTCGAGGTCCTCGACCCGGTCATGGAGCTGGGCATAGGACAGTTTCAGGAACGCGCGCATCTCCCGAAATTCCCGATCCATGTAGTCACGGTCTTCGGCATGCCGACGGTCAAGATGCATCTGAAAACCCTCGGCAAGCGATTGAACGTCATGCCGGAGCCCTTCGCTCAAGACACCGGTATGGCGCTTGATCTCTTCAGCGGAGGCGGCGATTTCCTGGCGCAAGCTGGAGGCGGTCTCGGCGATTTCCTGGCGGAGGCCGTCAGCGGAGGCGGCGATTTCC